>JASHQL010000030.1 GCA_030039155.1 Streptosporangiaceae bacterium
CACGCCCTTGACCGACGGGTAGCAGTAGAACGCGCCCTCAGGGACCGGGCAGACCACGCCGGGGATCTCGTTCAGCATGGCCGACATGATGAGCCGGCGCCGGTCGAACGCCACCCGCATGCCCGCGGCAGCGGACAGGTCGCCCTGCACCGCGGCGAGTGCCGCCGCCTGCGCGACGTTGCAGACGTTGGAGGTGGCGTGCGACTGCAGGTTGGCGGCCGCCTTGATGACGTCCTTCGGCCCGATCATCCAGCCGACCCGCCAGCCGGTCATCGCGTAGGTCTTCGCGGTGCCGTTCAGCACCACGCAGGTGTCGAGCAGTTCCGGCACCTCGACCGGCATGGAGGAGAATCTCGCGGCGCCGTAGACCAGGTGCTCGTAGATCTCGTCGGTGACGACCCAGATGCCGTTGTCCGCGGCCCAGCGGCCGATCTCGGCGACCGCCGCCGGGGAGTAGACGGCGCCGGTCGGGTTGGACGGCGAGACGAACAGCAGCAGCTTGGTCCGCTCGGTGCGGTGCGCCTCAAGCTGCTCGACGCTGACCAGGTAGCCGCTGGTCTCGTCGGCGAGCACGGGCACCGGTACCCCGCCGGCCAGCGCGATCGACTCCGGGTAGGTGGTCCAGTACGGCGTCGGCATCAGCACCTCGTCGCCCGGGTCGAGCAGGGTGGCAAACGCCTGGAACACCGCCTGCTTGCCGCCGTTGGTGATCAGCACCTGGCTCGGCTCGACCTGCAGCCCAGAGTCCCTGGCGGTCTTGGCCGCGACCGCCTCGCGCAGCTCGGGCAGCCCGGCAGCCGGGGTGTACTTGTGGAACCGCGGCACCGCGCAGGCCCGCTGCGCCGCCTCGACGATGTAGTCGGGCGTCGGGAAATCAGGCTCCCCGGCGCCGAACACGATCACCGGCCGGCCGGCCGCCTTCAGCGCCTTGGCCTTGGCGTCCACCGCCAGCGTCGCCGACTCCGTGATCCCCCCTACCCTCGCCGAGATCCGCGACCGCTGACCGACCTGAGATGCGCTTGCCATGGCCCCATGCTCCCATCCCCGGTTAGGTGGTCGCGGCAGGTTGCGGCCCAGGCGCGCCGCTGCCGCCGAGCGAGTCACGAAATGTCGGACACACTGACGCGGAGACGACGCCGGGCCAGCACCGGCCCTGGGGCCCGGGCCTGGCCCGGCGCCGCGGCCGAGCAGTTCGACCGGGAGCCTGATGCCGCGTACACTTCATCTTCTGGTGGTGTCCACCAGTAGTTCGTGCGTGCCCGCACGGACTCTTAGGGCAGTAGCTCAATTGGCTAGAGTCCCGGTCTCCAAAACCGGCGGTTGGGGGTTCGAGTCCCTCCTGCCCTGCGAGTGCGGCCCGCGGACGAGCGGGCTGGCGGCGCCAGCCGACAGTGGATCGTTACTCAGGTGAGGAAATGACGCTTCAGACACGTGGCCCGGCCCCCGACAAGGCCGCGAAGGGCGCTCGCCCGGCGAAGCAGGACCGGGTAACGCCCATCAAGTTCATCGGCCAGGTGCAGGACGAGCTGCGCAAGGTAGTCTGGCCGACCCGCAAGGAGCTGGTCACCTACACCACCGTGTCGCTGACGTTCATCCTCGTGATGGTGGGAATCGTGACCGGCCTCGACTGGGTGTTCACGAAGCTGGTCCTCGCGCTCTTCGGCTGAGGATTCGCCGCCTGGGTAGTGGGTCGTGCGCTGAGCGTGGCAGCATGATCACAGGAGTACTTGCCTGAGCGCGCTTGGGGAGGCGCGACCGGGAGCGCCCGATGAGCGGGCGCAACGATAAGCGGAAAGAGAAAGAGCAACCGTGTCCGAGTCCGAACTGCAGGGTGACCCGTTCGAGGACGACGCGATCCTGCGCGCCCAAGACGACAGCTCCGGGCTGCCTGCCGACGCCGAAGCTGACGGGGCCGACCAGGACGAGGCCGCGGACGCCGCCGACCCGTTCGCCGCGGCCGATGACGTCGCGGCCGATGACGCTGCCGCCGCCGATGCGGCCGAGGGCGAACCCGAGTCGCCGGAAGAACTGGCTGAGGAAGAGGTCGACCCGGTCACCGAGTTCAAGGCCGAGCTGCGGATGCTGCCGGGGGACTGGTACGTGGTGCACTCCTACGCGGGCTACGAGAACCGGGTCCGCACCAACCTGGAGAGCCGCACCCAGTCGCTGAACATGGAGGACTACATCTTCCAGATCGAGGTGCCCACCCACGAGGTCATCGAGATCAAGTCGGGCAAGCGGCAGCAGGTGCAGGAGAAGGTGCTGCCCGGCTACATCCTCGTCAGGATGGACCTGACGGACGAGTCCTGGGCGGCGGTGCGCAACACCCCCGGCGTGACCGGGTTCGTCGGCCTGTCAAGCAAGCCGTCGCCGCTGAGCCTGGACGAGGTCGCCAGCCTGCTCGCCCCGGTGCCAGAGGAGAAGGCGGCGAAGAAGGCGGAGGCAGTCAGGGCGGCCGCGGTGGACTTCGAGGTGGGCCAGTCGGTTACCGTGATGGACGGCCCGTTCGCCACCCTCCCGGCCACGGTGAACGAGATCAACGCCGATACCCAGAAGCTCAAGGTGCTCGTCTCGATCTTCGGCAGGGAGACTCCGGTCGAGCTCTCCTTCGACCAGGTCACCAAGCTCTAGGTTGCGCCCCGGCCAACCTGGCAGAGAAACAAGAGGTTAGGAACCAGCATGGCGCCGAGGAAGAAGAAGATCGCAGCGGTCGTGAAGGTCCAGCTGAACGCTGGCCAGGCCACGCCCGCCCCGCCGGTGGGCACCGCGCTCGGCCCGCACGGCGTCAACATCATGGACTTCGTCAAGCAGTACAACGCGGCGACCGACACCCAGCGCGGGAACGTGATCCCGGTGGAGATCACGATCTACGAGGACCGGTCGTTCAGCTTCATCACCAAGACCCCGCCCGCCCCCGAGCTGATCAAGAAGGCAGCCGGCGTGCAGAAGGGCAGCGGCGAGCCGCACAAGACCAAGGTGGGCTCGATGACCCCGGCGCAGGTCAGGGAGATCGCCCAGATCAAGATGCCGGACCTGAACGCGACCAGCATCGAGGCGGCCGAGAAGATCATCGCCGGCACCGCACGTTCGATGGGCATAACCGTCGACGGCTGACGTTCTACTCCCGCAGTGGCAGGGCCACGCGCTGGCCCGAAGACCACGACCTCCGACAAGCTAGGAGAGCACCATGAAGCGCAGTAAGGCATGGCGGAAGGCCGACGAGGCCATCGAGCCGGACCGGCTGTACACCCCGGCCGAGGCGGCGGCGCTGGCCAAGCAGACCTCGACCACCAAGTTCGACTCGACCGTCGAGGTGGCGTTCCGGCTCGGCGTCGACCCGCGGCGGGCCGACCAGATGGTCCGCGGCACGGTGAGCCTGCCGCACGGCACCGGCAAGACCGCGCGGGTGCTGGCGTTCGCGGTTGGCGACAAGGCCGAGGAGGCACGCGCCGCTGGCGCCGACTTCGTCGGCTCTGACGACCTGATCGAGCGGATCCAGGGCGGTTTCCTCGACTTCGACGCCGTGGTGGCCACGCCCGACCTGATGGGCAAGGTCGGCCGGGTGGCGCGGATCCTCGGCCCGCGCGGCCTGATGCCGAACCCCAAGACCGGCACCGTGACCGCTGACGTGGGCAAGGCCGTGTCCGACATCAAGGGCGGCAAGATCGAGTTCAGGGTGGACAAGCACAGCAACCTGCACCTGATCATCGGCAAGGCGTCATTCTCCGACCGGGCGCTGGTGGAGAACTACGCTGCCGCGCTGGACGAGGTGCTGCGGCTCAAGCCGGCCGCCGCCAAGGGCCGCTACGTCAAGAAGGTGGCGTTCACCACCACGATGGGCCCTGGCATCCCGGTGGACCCGAGCATCACCAGGGGCCTGACCGGCGAACTGCAGGACGCACCGGCGTAACTGCTGCCGAGATCCGGCAGCCGCGGCCGCAGCGGGCCAGGCTGCCGGTCCAGCCACGAGTCCGCAGCACCACGGCGACCTCGGCGGCGACCTCGCAGCTGCGCTGGCTGACCGCTGCCCAGCCGTACCGGAGAGTGATCTTGCCATCGGCGGCGTTGGCGTTGTCGCGCTGGCTGTCCAGGATCCTGGACGTCGCCGGGTGCGCCGCCCGGCCGTCCAGCTCCACGATCGTCAGGTACTTGCCGTAGTCGACGTCTGAGTACTGCCGCTTGCGGCCGCGCTGCACCGGCCGTTGCCTGGTGCCGGGCGGCAGCCCGTGCGGCCGCTCCACCCAGGTCACGTACCGGTGCTCGAGCAGCGAGTGCACGCCAGCGTTCTGCGGGTCGAGCGCCTTGGCCAGCTCGCCGCGCCAGCGCAGCCGGTTGCGGTGCTGCATCGAGGTGAGCAGCTTGGCTGGCGTGGTCAGGCGGCCGCCGCAGGCCCGCAGCGCCCAGCCCAAGGCCTCGTCCGCGGTCGCTGCGAGCTGCGCCAGGTCGAGCACGGTCTCCTCGACCCTGGTCCGCGGCGGCAGCGCCGCCGGATGCGTCGCCTCCGCCACCCGCGATGAGTAGTGCACGCGCATGCCTGGGCCGCCCCTGACCTGGGCACCGCTCCGAACCGTGACGTGGATGAGCGATGACGGCTCAGCCGCCAGTCCGCACAGCTCGGCGGCCGTCTGGTGACTGAGCGCCGACCCGTCGCCTGCGCACAGGACCGCCGCCCACAGGTCGCAGACGCGGGCCGGAGTTCCGCTGAACGCGGCATAGACGCCTGGATAGAGCCGCTGCCAGCTGCCGTTGGCGACGCGCCGGTGGATGATCCGGTCATTGACTCCCAGCGCAAGGGCCTGCGTACGGCTGATCACGCCATGCTGCTCGTCGAGCACATTCACGCTCGGGAGCGTGCTCCAGCCGGCCGCAGCCGCGCTCGGCGCGCGCCATCCCTGTGGACAGCCGGGAGCAGTTCAGTTTGTGTACCGTTTTTGGGGGATGAACTTAACTGCTACGCGGCTGGCCTCGATTTGGCCTGCCGCGCGACCTGCCGGTACCCTTGATCCCGCCAAAGACCGTTGGTTGCCGCCGCGTTCGCGCGGCGGCCGAAGGCCCGCAGAGCGGGCGGCCCACGCAGGTGACCGTAGCTCGACCGGTTCAGCCTGACCCGCTGCCGGTTTCGCCCCGTGCGCCTGCGCCGGGGCGTTCGTGCGTTCCAGGGTCACTGAGGAAGGAGCGGAGGCCCATGGCGAGGGCGGAGAAGGTGACTGCGGTCGCCGAGCTCACCGAGCGGTTCCAGAGCTCGTCAGGCGCGGTGCTGACCGAGTACCGCGGTCTTTCCGTGGCCCAGCTCGGCGAGCTGCGCAGGTCGCTCGGGGACCACGCCACGTTTGCTGTCGTGAAGAACACGCTGACCAAGCTCGCCGCGACCGAGGCTGGTGTCGCCAACGAGCTGAACGACCTGCTCACCGGGCCGTCGGCGATCGCGTTCGTGCAGGGCGACGTCGTGGAGGCGGCCAAGGGCCTGCGCGACTTCGCCAAGACCTACCCGATGCTGGTGATCAAGGGCGGCGTGCTGGACGGCAAGGCGCTGAGCCCTGCCGAGATCACCAAGCTGGCCGACCTTGAGCCGCGGGAGGTGCTGCTGGCCAAGCTGGCCGGCGCGATGAAGGCATCTCTTGCCAGCGCTGCCGCCACGTTCGCGGCGCTGCCGACCCAGATGGCCAGGCTGCTCGCGGCGCTCGAGGC
>JASHQL010000247.1 GCA_030039155.1 Streptosporangiaceae bacterium
GCGACCTGCGGCTCGCGCCGGTCCCGGCACCGGTAGCGCCGCTGCCCGCGGCCGACGCCGTCGCCGCGGTGCGGACCAGCCTCGATGCGGGCTGGCGGCCGGTGCTGCTGACGGTGGCGCGGCTGGCTGACCAGAAGGGCCACGACGTGCTGCTGGCCGCGGTCGCCGCACTGTCGCCGGCCGGGCGGCCGGTAGTAGCGCTGGCAGGGGAGGGGCCGCTGGCCGGACGACTCGAAGCGCAGGCGCAGGCGGCCGGGCTCGACGTCCGGTTCCTCGGCCAGCGCTCCGACGTTCCGGCGCTGCTGGCCGCGGCCGACGTGGTCGTGCTGCCGAGCAGGTGGGAAGGTCAGCCGCTGATCCTCGCTGAGGCCATGCGGGCCGGCCGGCCGGTGATCGCGACCAGGGTCGGCGGCGTTTCGGACATGACCGGAGCTGACGGCGCGCTGCTGGTGCCACCCGATGACCCGCAGGCGCTCGCCGCGGCGATCAACCAGGTGCTGAGCGACGACCAGCTGGCCGAGCGTCTGGGCAAGCAGGCCGAAGGGCAGGCGGCCCGGCTGCCGATGGCGGCGGACGCCATCCACGCAGCCCTCGACTCCTACCCGGGCGGCACAGCCGCTAGCCGAAGCGCGACAGCTTGAACCGGCCTGGCGGCAGTTCGGCGTGGTCGCCGGTGGCGAGCGAGGCCAGCCATTCGCCGAACAGCGGACCGAACTTGAAGCCATGTCCCGACGTTCCGCAGGCGACCGCCACGTTCCCCACCTGGTCGATCACGAAGTCCTCGTCGGGTGTGTTGTCGTAGACGCAGCGCTCGGTGCTGACCGGGGCCGGGTCGCAGCCGGGCAGGCTGGCGGCGGCGATCGCGGTGATCTGGTCAACCAGGGCCTGGTCCGGCCGCTGGTCGTTGGCGTCAGGCCCGGCCGGCGGGCCGCCGTGGTGCACGCCGACCTTGTACTGGCCGGTGCCGGGCACCGGCAGCCCGTAGGACTCGTCGCCGCCGTGCCTGATGAAGATCGGCATGGCCGGGCCGGCCGCGGCGGCCGGCCGCAGGTACGCGACCTGCTCCAGGGTCGGCGTGGTGGGGATCGCGGGCCAGCCGGGCAGGCCGGCCAGCAGCGCGCGGGACGATGGCCCCGCGCAGACGACCGCCGACCTGGCGGTGATGTCGCCCTCGGTGGTGTGTACGGTGACCCGCCGGCCGTCGTCGGCCAGCGCGGTCACCCGCACGCCGGTGCGCAGGTCAGGGACCGCGGCCGCGAGCGCCGCCAGCGCGGTGTCGGCGGCGGTCACGCAGGATTCCGGCTCGAGCACCGCGGGCCCGCCGGTCCGGACGCCGGGGAACCGCTCGGCTGCCTCGCGCTCTGCCATCAGCTGGCACGGCGCGCCGGCCTGCTGCATGGCCAGCTGGACGTCGGCGAGCCCGGCACCGAAGCTCAGCTGCGGCGTGCTGATCAGGATCTGCCGGCCAGACTCCTGCTCGAGCTGGCGCCACAGCTCGGCTGCCCGCCTGGCCGCCCGCACGTACTCAGGATCCGGGTAGCCAAGCCGGAAGATGCGGCAGCCGCCCTTGGAGCCGGCGCCCTGGTGGCCGACCGTGGCCTGGTCGAGCACCAGGACGTCGCGGCCGCGGGCGGCGAGCGCGCGCCCTGCGGCCAGGCCGAGCAGGCCGGCCCCGACCACGACATCATCCCTATGCTGCGGCATCCGGCTCCCTTCCGTACGTTCTGCCAGGTAGACATCCTGACACGAGCCGCTAAAGTCGGCTGCCATGCCGGACGCCGCAGCCCGCCACGCCATCGACGGCTGGCATGACCCGCGCTTCACCGCGGTGCGCGATGAGTTCGCGGCGAACTTCGCCGAGCGCGGCGAGACCGGCGCCGCGGTGTGCGTCATCGTCGACGGCAAGGTCGTGGCTGACCTGCGCGGCGGCTGGCGGGACGCGAACCGCACGCTGCCGTGGCAGCCGGACACGCTGGTGAACGTCTTCTCGGTCGGCAAGGGCCTGACCGCTGCCTGCGCCGCGCGGCTGATCGGCCAGCGCCTGCTCGATCCCGACGCGCCGGTGACCAGGTACTGGCCGGAGTTCGGCGCCGCCGGGAAGTCCGCCGTCAGCGTGCGCCAGCTGCTCAGCCACCAGGCCGGGCTGCCGGCGTTCCGCCGGCCCATGCCGGCCGGCAGCATGCTGAGCTGGCCCGCGATGACCACGGCACTGGCCGCCGAGCAGCCGTGGTGGACGCCGGGCAGCGGGCACGGCTACCACGTGAACACGTTCGGCTTCCTGGCAGGCGAGCTGATCAGGCGGATCACCGGGCTGACGCCTGGCGCGCTGCTGCGACGAGAGCTGGCCGGCCCGCTCGGCGCCGACGTGCACATCGGGCTGCCGGCCGCCGAGCACGCCAGGGTGGCGGAGTTCAGCTGGCCGGATGCCGCGGCAGCGAACGTCATCGCCGCGGAGCGCGGCTCCGCGGCGCGCGGCTCCGCGGCGCGCGCCGAGGCCGACGTGGCCATGACGCTGAACGCCTACCTCAACCCGCCCGACTTCTCCGGCGCTGGCGTGGTGAACACCGCGGCCTGGCGCAGCGCGGAGATTCCCTCGGCGAACGCGCACGCCACCGCGGCCGGCATCGCCAGGATCTACGCGGCGCTGGTGGCAGGCGGCGAGCTTGACGGCGTCCGCATCGTGGCGGCCGGCGGGCTGGCGCAGTCGACCGAGCAGCAGGTGTACGGCGACGACCTGGTGCTGCGGCGGCCGTCAAGGTTCGGCCTCGGGTTCCAGCTCAGCCACCCGGAGCGCGAGCTCGGCAAGGGCACGCGCAGCTTCGGGCACTTCGGCGCCGGCGGCTCGGTCGGCTTCTGCGACCCGGCGGCCGGGCTGGCGTTCGGCTACGTGACCGGGCAGATGGGCCCGCGCTGGCGCAACCCGCGCAACCGGGCGCTCATCGATGCCTGCTACGCGAGCCTGTCGGCCGGCTAGCGCTGCCGCCTGCTCGCTGCCGCTGCCTGCTCGCTGCCGCCGCCGGCGCTGCCGCAGCGAGGCTGCCAGCAGTGACTGCGCCCGCGGGTGCGGCGACAATGGCACTGTGCAGGGCGGCGCCGACATCCTCAGCAGCGGGCGGGACCCGGAGCGGCCTGGCGCGTGGCGGGTGCCGTGGCGGCTGGTCG
>JASHQL010000248.1 GCA_030039155.1 Streptosporangiaceae bacterium
CGCCGGCCTCGCCATGCAGGAAGGTGCGCAGCCGGACCGCGATGATCGCCCTGACCTCTGCGACGCCGAGCCATGGCGCGCTGCCGGTGGCCCGGCCGGCCAGCAGGTTCCGCTGGTGTGACCGCTGCTCGGCCGCGGAGAGGCTGACGTGGCTGAGCGCGCCCATGCCGGTACTGACCCCGTAGACCGGCGGGCCGCCGCGCAGCGCGGCACGAGCACGGGCGCAGCTGGCCTCGGTCCTGGCCGCGAGCGCGGGGCCGACCAGCACGTGCTGCCCGGCGGCGATCTTCCTGATCAGCTCGGGATCCAGGTCTTCGGGCGCAGACAGCGCCAGTGCGGTGGCCATGGCTGCCAAGCATCGCAGCCAGCTCAGGCCGGGCCGGCCCGGGCTGCCAGGCCCGGCAGCCTGGCAGCCCGCAGCCAGCTGGCCTGAGTCAGGTCAGCTCTTGGTGACGTCGTACAGGAAGATGTGCCCGATCGCCGTCGGATAGGCGCCGTGCACGTCCTTGCCGGTGGCGGTGAGGTAGTTGTAGAAGTAGGCGTAGATGATCGGCGTCTGGTCGAGCAGCAGGGTCTCGATCTGCCCCGCGATCGTGCGCTGGGTGGACAGGTCCACCGCGGCGATGTACTCCTTCGACAGCTTGTCGTACTGGGCGTTGTTGAAGTGCGCCGCGTTCCAGGTGCCGGTGCCGGCCTTGGCGTTGTAGGTCTGCAGCGGTGCGGTCAGGAAGACGTTCGGCACGCTGCGGTGGCCGTAGTCCACCAGGCTCATCGTGGCGTCCAGCCAGTCGGAGTTCCCGAATGTGGCCTTGCCGTAGTAGACCGACGATGACTCCATCTTGACCGCGATGTCCACGCCGATCTCCTTGGCCGACGCGGCGACGATCTGGGCGTAGTCCGGTATCTCCAGCACGTCGTTTCCGATCAGCTGGGTGGAGAAGCCCTTGGCGTGGCCGGCCGCGGCCAGCAGCGACTTTGCCTTGGCGATGTCCTTGACCCGCTGCGGCACGCTGGTGTTGGTGGACGGGAACACCGGCGCGAACGGGCTGTCGTTGCCCAGGTCGGCGTAGCCCTTGAAGAGGGCCGTGATGATGCCGGGCCGGTTCAGCGTCAGCGCGATGGCCTGCCTGACCCGCGGGTCGGTGAACGGTGCCTTGTCGCAGCGCATGGACAGCTCGCGGTGCGCGCTGGACTTGAGCTTGATCACGTTGTAGCCGCCGGTCAGCAACTGCTCCCCGCCGGTGACCGAGAACTGGCCGAGCACGTCGATCGTGCCGCCGGTGAGCGCGAGGATGCCGGGTGTCTGGGTGGCATAGAAGGTGAAGTTCGTGCCGGCCGGCTTGGCCTTGGCGCCCCAGTACTGCTCGTTCCTGGTGAAGGTGGCGCCCTTGTTGACGGTGTAGCTCTTCAGCACGAACGGGCCGGTGCCGATGAAGCTGCTCTGCCACGAACTCGGGTCGTAGCCATTCGGCAGGATGATCATGTTGTAGTTGTCCGACGAGGTCAGGTAGGGGAAGTTCCCGTTCGCCGCGGTCAGGTGGAAGGCCACGGTGAAGTCGTCGACCTTCTGCACGCCGTCCGGCGTCAGCACGCCGCCGAAGGCCGACAGCGCGTTGCCGCCGGTCTTGGTGTTGGTCTGCAGCTTGTAGGTGTAGACCACGTCATCGGCGGTCAGCGGATGGCCGTTGTGGAACTTGACGCCCTGCCGGATCTTGAAGGTCCACACGTCGGCTGCGGTGTTCGACGACCAGCTCGTCGCGAGCTGCGGCCGCAGCGTCAGCTGCTGATCGGAGAAGGTCAGGTACTCCCCGGTCTGGCCGAGCATGTCCAGGCCGCCCTGGTCGTCGATGGTCACCGGGTTGATGGCGCCCGCAGGGGTGATGATCCCGACGTTGATGATGGCGCCTGCCTTGCCCGACGAACTAGGCGCCGGGGTCGAGCTGCACGCGGCAAGCACGCCGCCGAGCACCGGGGCCGAGATGCCGACCAGGGCACCCCGCCTGAGCAGTTCCCTGCGCGATATCCGTCCGGCCATGAACTCGTCGATGACGTGGTTGCCGAGTTCGGTCTGCCCTGCTCGCAACCGGTTGAGCCGGTCGTTCTCTGTGTTCACCAGGTCCTCCTCGGAACCCGTTATCGCCAGGCGCCTTGCGCCCGTGACGCGAATGAATGGAACTGAGGTTGTGCGAATGGCGCTTGTCACGGCGGCTATCCGCGGGCTTGCAGTTTAGCTAGCTGATCGATAGGAATATGACAGCTCAGCAGATGACCAGGTTCAGCCTCGGTGAGCGGTGGTTCTGCCGACTCGCAGATGCCGCTAGGCAGGCGTCGCGGGCAGCGGGTGTGGAAGACACAACCTGACGGCGGATCCGCCGCCGACGGGATCTCGCCGGTGAGCTTGATCCTCGTTGCAACGCCGTCCAGCCTTGGCACCGCGGACAGCAGCGCCTCTGTATAAGGATGATGCGGGCCTCCAAAGACGCGCTCTGTCGGGCCGACCTCCATGAGCTTGCCCAGGTAGAGCACGGCAATACGGTCGGACAAGTACCGCACGAGTCCGAGGTCGTGTGAGATGAACAGGTAGGTGACCTGCTCCTTTGCCTGCAGATCGGCGAGCAGGTTGAGAATGGCCGCCTGCACCGACACATCCAGCGCCGATGTCGGCTCGTCGCACACCACGATCTGCGGGCCTCCGCCGAAGGCCCTGGCTATCGCCACCCGCTGCTTCAGCCCGCCGGACAGCTGCCGCGGCCGCAGCGCAAGCTGGCGGTCCTCCATCCGCACCGAGCGCACCAGGTCGGCCAGCCGCTCGCGCAGCGCCGCGCCGGACAGCCCGGCAAGCTTGGTCAGCGGCCGGCTGATGAGCTGGCGGACGGTGTGCCGCCGGTTCAGCGCCGAGTCCGGATTCTGGAAGACGATCTGCACCGCCTTGAGCTGATCGCGGCTCCGGCTGGCGATGCTCGGTCCGAGCTCCGCGCCATCGAGCATGATCTTCCCGCCCCGGTCGGGAGCGATCAGGCCAAGCAGCACCCTCGCCAGGGTGGTCTTGCCGCTGCCGGATTCACCGACCAGGCCGAGCGTCTCGCCGCGCTGCAGGACCAGGCTGATCCCGGTCAGTGCCTGGACCCGCTCGCCGTGCGAGCTGAAGGTCTTGGACAGCTCGCTCACCGTGACCACAGGGTCCTCTGGGCCGGCCGGCGGCGGGCCGAGCTGCAGGTCGACGGGCGTGTTCCTGGGCAGGCTGGCCGCCTGCGCGTGCAGGTAGCACCTGGAGATGCGGCCAGGCCCGGTGACCGCCGCAGGCGGCGGGGCCTCGCGGCACCGCTGCTCGGCCAGCAGGCAACGGGGCGCGAAGATGCAGCCGGACGGGGCCTGGCCTGGCTCGGGCAGGAAGCCGGGGATCGAGTCGAGCCGGCCATGGTCCTTGCGCTGCCCGCGCTGCGGGATGCACCGCAGCAGTCCGACCGTGTACGGATGGCGCGGCTCGTCGAAGACGCGCCTGGCCGGGCCCTCCTCGACCAGCTCGCCGGCGTACAGCACGCCGACCCGGTCGCACATCTTGGCGATGACGGCCAGGTTGTGGCTGATGAACAGCAGCGAGGTGTTCATTTCGGCGCGCAGGGCAGCCAGCAGCTCGAGTACCTCGGCCTCGACGGTGGCGTCGAGCGCGGTCGTCGGCTCGTCCAGGATCAGCAGCGACGGCTCAGCCGCGATGGCCATCGCGATCACCACCCGCTGCGCCATGCCGCCGGACAGCTGATGCGGATACCTGGCCATGACCCGGCGCGGGTCCGGGATCTGCACCTTGCCGAGTAGTTCGCCGGTGCGGTCAAGCGCGTCAGCCCGGCTGAGCCCCGCGACCTCGTAGACTTCCGCGACTTGCCGGCCAACCGTGATGGACGGATTCAGCGCCCTGCCGGGTTCCTGGTAGACCATCGAGACGGTGCGTGACCGGTACCTGCGCAGCGCCGCCCGGCCCATGCCAAGCGGATTCTGGCCGTAGACGCTGAGCGTGCCGGCGCTCACCCTGCCGTTCGGCGGCAGGTACCTGGTCAGCGCCAGCGCCACCGTCGACTTGCCCGATCCGGACTCGCCGACAAGGCCGTACGACTCGTTCGCGGCAACCTGGAATGACACGTTCCGCACCGCGAGCCGGTCGCTGCCGCGCACCCGGTAGGTCACGTCAAGCCCGTCCACGGCAAGCGGCGGCGGCGCGCCGCTGGCTGCGTGCTGCCCGCTCCCGGCGGTCTGCGTGGTCATCCGGCCAGCACCCGCTCGATCGAGTCGGCGACCAGGTTGATGGCGACGACGAGCGAGGCGATGGCCAGCGCGGGGAAGAGCGTCTCCCACCAGTAGCCCGCGCCGATGACGCCGTAGTTCGCGTAGATGTCCGAGCCCCAGTTCGGGGTCGAAGGGTCGACGCCGAAGCCAAGGAAGGCCAGCGTCGCGACGGTGAAGATGGCGTAGCCGAGGCGCACCGTGAACTCGACCAGGACGGTCGGCATGACGTTCGGCAGGATCTCGGCGAACATGACCCGGGCCCGGCCGTCGCCAAGCAGCCGGGCCGCTGGCAGGTAGTCAAGCTGGCTCTCGACCTGCACGGCGGACCTGACGGTGCGCGCGATCAGCGGGGTGAAGATGAACCCGATCACCACGATCTCGGTCAGCGAGGTGGCGCCGACCGCCACGATGAACAGGAAGATGATGATGACCGCGGGCAGCGCCAGCAGCGCCTCGACCAGGCGGCCGACGAGCGCGTCGAGCACGCCGCCGAGATAGCCGAGTGCCAGCCCGAGCGCGGTGCCAAGGACGGTGCCGAGCACCGTGGCCAGCGGCGCGACGATCAAGATCGCCCGCGATCCGACGATCACCCTGGAGAACACGTCGCGGCCAAGCTGGTCGGTGCCGAACCAGTGGGCGGCAGACAGCGGCTGGTTCGTGGCCAGCAACTGCGGCTGCGTCGGGTCGTGCGGGGCGATCGCGGTGCCGAAGATGGCGCAGACGATCCAGAAGATCAGGATGACGGCACCGACGATGAAGGCCGGCCTGCGCAACAGCAGCCGCCAGGCGGGCAATGCGGCGTGGCGGGCATCGCGTCCTGAGACCTCGGCCGGGCGAGCCGCCAGGTCGGTCACCGGCTCAGCTCCGTCCGCAGTCTCGGGTTCAGCCAGGTGCTCAGCAGGTCGGCGAGCAGGGTAGCGGTCATGTAGACGGCACCGATGAGCAGGACGCCGGCCTCCAGCATCGGGAAGTCCTTCTCCGTCGCCGCGTTGTAGAGCAGCCGGCCGACACCCGGGTAGTTGAACAGGGTCTCCACCACGACCAGCCCGCCGATCAGGTACCCGGTCTGGGTGGCGATCACCGTGATCGTCGGCAGCAGCGAGTTGCGCAGCACGTGCCGCCCGATCACCACCCGACGCTTGAGGCCCTTGAGCACGGCCGTGCGCGTGTAGTCCGATTCGAGTGCCTCGATGGTGCTGGCCCTGGTGATCCTGGCGATGTACCCGAAGAACTCGAAGACCAGTGGCACGACCGGGAGGATCAGGTAGCGAAGCTGGGTGGCAAACGACGCGCCAGGGCCGGCCGCCGCCGACGGGGGCAGGATCTTGAGTCCGTCCGCGAAGATCACGATCACCACGATGCCGGTGACGAATTCTGGCACCGTCGCGGCGGACAGCCCGGTGAGCGAGATCAGCCGGTCGGCGGGCCTGCCCACGTTCAGCGCGGCCACCACGCCGCCGATGACGCCGAGCGGGATGATCACCACGAGCGCGAACGCGGCCAGCTTGGCCGAGTTCACCAGGGCGGCGCCAAGCAGCGGCGCGACCGGCGACCGGTACTGGTAGGAGATGCCCAGGTTGCCGTGCACGGCGCCGGAGATCCAGCTCCAGTACTGGGTCAGCAGCGGCCGGTCAACCCCGAGCTGATGATCGAGGCTGGCGACCGCGCTCTGCGACGCGAACGGGCCGAGGATCGCCCGCGCCGGGTCGCCGGGCAGGACCTGGCCGGCGAAGAAGATGAGCACGCTCAGCAGCAGCAAGGTGATGATGGCCAGCCCGAGCCGCCTCAGGAGGTAGGTCGCCATCCAAGCCCCCTGGCTCGCTGTCGCGGCAATCGGGTCACAAACACCAGATTCCGCGAAGCCTAGGTTGTCTGCGGCGACGCGACAAGCACATTGCCGACGGCTTTCCGGTAACCGACGCCATCGGACTGGCACGACGGCCCGCCCGGCTGGCGCGGCATACTGGCACCGCCATATCGTGCAACCTCATCGCCTCGCTGGCTGCGCGCCCGGCAGGCGCCGCGCGAACGCCGGCCAGCCCGGAGGAAAGGGCCGCTTCGATGATTGAGCCAGCGACCATGCTGATCGGCGAGAGCTTTGTCGGCGAAGGGGCCGAGGCGGCACACATCAACACCGTGCTCGGCCGGCCGGACGGCCCGGTCGGCACGGCATGGGCGACGGCCCTGGCGACGCCCAGGGCCGGTCATACGCCGTTCGTGGCGGTGGTCAGGCCTGGCCTGCCGGTCAAGCCGCTGACCTTGTTCGTCAACAAGGCCGCCATCGCCGGCGACGAGCACGGCACGCTCACCTGGGGTGCCGCGCAGGCCGGGGTGGCGGGCGGCGTCGCCGACGCGGTGGCCGACGGTATCGTCGCGGCGTCGGCGGCCGGCCTGCTTGTGCTCATCGCAGCGGTCTGGGTGAATCCCGCGGCCAGGGACGGCGCGCTGGTCTATGCGAACAACCGCAGTGCCACCAGGGCGGCGCTGCTGGCCGGCGTCGAGGGCAAGCCTGACCTGGCTGACGTGCTGGCCGCGCGGGCGCGCCCGGCGAACCCGTACTTCACGGCGTGACGGCGGGCCGGCCTTGAAGATCACCCACATCCGGCTTGACCGGATGCGGCTCCCGCTTGACCCGCCCTTCCACGCGGCCTGGGACCCGGTCCCGCGCCGGCACTTCGACGCCACGCTGGTCCGGGTGCAGACCGATGCGGGCATCGTCGGGTACGGGTCAGGCGACACCATGGACGGCTTCGACGCCTACGCGCAGCTGTTTGTCGGCGCCGACCCGCTGCGGATCGCGGCGCACGTTCGCACGCTCGACACGATCAGCTTCCACGCGGCCAGGTACTGGCCGTTCGAGGCGGCGCTGTGGGACATCGCCGGCAAGGTGTGCGGTCAGCCGGTTGCCACCTTGTTCGGCGGCGCGGCGGACCGGCTGCCCGCATACGCATCGTTCGGCGAGCCCAGGCCGCCCGCTGCGCGTGCCGAGGCGGTGCTGGCAGCCCGGCAGGCCGGGTTCCGCGCGGTGAAGATCCGGATAGCCCGCGACCAGGTCCAGGCCGGGCTGGCCGCGGTGCGCGCGGCGCGGCAGGCGGCCGGGCCTGACTACCCGATCCTGGTTGACCTGAACCAGTGGTGGCGGATGGCCGGTGACATCTCGCCGGCGCTCGATGTGATGGCGGTGCGCAGGGTGGCTGCCGAGCTGGCCGAGCTCGGCGTGCTCTGGCTCGAAGAGCCGCTGCCAGGCGCCGACCTGGCCGGGATGCGCATGCTCAGGGAGCAGACCGGGATCAGGGTGGCCGGCGGCGAGATGGCCGGCAGCATGGCGGAGCTGACCAACGCGCTGACGGCAGGCGCGCTTGACGTGGTGCAGCCGGACGCGGTGCTCGCGATCGGGATGCTGCGGGCCAGGACGGTGGCCGAGCTGGCGCTTGCCCAGGGCCGCTGGTTCTCGCCGCACACCTGGACCAACGGCCTGGGCCTGCTGGCGAACCTGCAGCTGGCGGCGGGCGTCGGCGGTGGTCCGTACCTTGAGTTCCCTTACGACCCGCCGGGCTGGACCACGCACCGGCGTGATTTCTTCCTGACCGAGCCGGTCGGCATCGACGCGGAAGGGTGCGTGCGGGTGCCCGCGCTGCCCGGCCTCGGCGCGACGATTGACGAGACGGCCGTGGCCAGCTGGGCCGTGCGCTGACCGGAGGAAGCAGCAGTGGATCGCGGCAAGGTCTGGAGCAGCCAGTGAAGGTAGCGTTCATCGGCCTCGGTCACATGGGTGAGCCAATGAGCCGCCATGTCCTCGCGGCCGGTCATGACCTGGTGGTTTACGACGTCAGGGCCGAGGCCGGCGCGGGGCTGATCGCGGCCGGCGCGAAGTGGGCCGGCTCACCCCGCGAGGCCGGCCAGGACCGCGACGTGGCGATCACGATGCTGCCGACACCCGGGCACGTGCGGGAGGTGCTGCTCGGCGCCGGCGGGCTGCTCGAGGGACTGCCGTCCGGCTCGGTCTGGGTTGACATGTCAACCAGCGTGCCTGAGGTGGCCGACCAGGTCCGCGCCGTCGCGGCTGCCCGCGACATCGCCGTGCTTGACGCGCCGGTGAGCGGCATGGCGGCCGGCGCCTCGGCGGGCAGCCTGCAGATCTTCGTCGGCGGTGACCGGGCCGCCTACCAGCGGGTCCGTCCGCTGCTTGCGGCGATGGGCGACCCGGAGCGCATCGTCCATGTGGGGCCGCACGGGGCCGGCTACACGGTCAAGCTCATGATCAACCTGCTCTGGTTCGCGCACCTCACCGCATCGGCCGAGGTGCTCACCGTCGGCGTCCGGGCCGGCGTTGATCTCGGCGTGCTGCGCAGCTGCCTGCTGGCCAGCCCGGCCGCAAGCAATTTCCTCGACCGCGACGTGCTGTCGGTGCTCGAGCGCGGCGACTACGACGACTCCTTCGCGCTGGCGCTCGCCTGCAAGGACCTCGGACTCGCGGTCAGCCTGGCCGGCGCCGTTGGCGTGCCGGTCGAGATCAGCGCCGTGGTGGAGCAGATCTACCGGCGCGCCCGGGCGCAGTACGGCGACAACGGCGGCGAGATGCTGCCGATCAAGCTGCTCGAGGATGTTACGTCCACCGCACTCCGGCTGCCGAGGGACTGACGATGCCCGCCACGCCTGCAGAGCTCATCATCGCGCCGACGCCGACGGCGCACTTCGGCGCCGGGGCACTGGCCAAGCTGCCCGGCCTGGTCAGGGCCGCGGGCGGCGGGTCCGCCCTGGTGATCACCGACACCGGGCTGGCCGCCACGCCGGTCGTTGCCGCGGTGACCGCCGAGCTGGCCGGCGCCGGGCTCGGCAGCAGCGTCTTCAGCGGGGTGCACCAGAACCCGTCGACGGCTGACCTGGCGGCCGGAGCTGTCGCGGCGGCGGCCATGCTGCCGGCCAGCCCGGTACTCGTGGCCGTCGGCGGCGGCTCGTCGATCGACGCGGCCAAGGGCATCGCGCTCGCGGCGGTCAACCCGCAGCGAGGTCGCGAGCTTGACTACCGCCGCGACTTTGCCGTGCCAGGGCTGCCGATCGTGGCGATACCGACGACCGCCGGCACGGGCGCGGAGACCAACGCCTTCGGCGTCATCACCGACGAGGCCGAGCACCGGAAGTTCTACGTGGGGCATGCCAGCACCATGCCGGCCGCCGCCATCCTCGACCCGGCGCTGACCACCGGCTTGCCGCCAGGGCCGACCGCGGCGACCGGCATGGACGCGCTCACCCACGCGATCGAGTCGTATCTGTCGGTGCGTGCCAACCCCTGGTCGGCCGGCACCGCGCTGCAGGTCGTCAGGATGGTCGCGGCGTACCTGCCGCGGGCGGTAGCGGACGGATCTGACCGCGAGGCCAGGGCGCAGATGCTGCTTGCCGCGCACATGGCCGGGATCGCCATGGCCAGCACCGGGCTCGGCGCCTGTCACGCCATCGGGCACGCGCTTGGCGGCCGGTTCAACCTGCCGCACGGCGAAGCCCTGGTCCTGGTGCTGCCAGAGGTACTGGCATTCTGCCTGCCTGGCTGCCGCGAACCGCTCGCCGACCTGGCCTTCGCGCTCGGTGCCGGGCAGACCTCGGCGACCGCCGAGCGCAATGCGGCCGCGGCGGTGCGCGCGGTGACCGCGCTGGCCGCGACGGTCGGGCTGACCAGGACGCTCGCCGAAGCCGGCGTGCGTGAGGCCGATTACGACCGCATCGCCGCGGACGCGGTCGCCGACGAGGTGCTCGCGAACGCGCCGCGCCAGCCGACGAAGGCGGAC
>JASHQL010000249.1 GCA_030039155.1 Streptosporangiaceae bacterium
TCGCCAGCATCGCCGTTCGCCGCTACCGGGTCGGCGGGTGCGCCGTTCTGGCCGCCGGGTGCGGACCAGCCGCCAGTGAACGAGCCGCCAGTGAACGAGCCGCCAGCGATCGAGCCGCCGGCGATCGAGCCGTCCGTGAACGAACCGACGGTGAAGGAACCGAACGCGCCGGCCAGGTCAGGATCGGCCGCGCCGTCCGGCCGGGTGTCCATCGCCGCCAGGTCAGGCTCCGCAGTCAGCTCAGGCTCCGCAGTCAGGTCAGGCTCCGCAGTCAGGTCAGGCTCGGGCGGCCCGGCCTGCGCCCAGGACAGCGCCGGCCCGGCGGGCACGATTCCGGTCGGCGAGCCGACCGCCCGCTCGGCGATCGCCACCGGCCCGGCTGGCTGCGCGGGCAGCGCCGGCTGCGGCGCTGCGTGCAGCGCATTGCCGTTGGTGTAGGCGGGAGCGGGCCCGCGCACCACCACGATCGTGTGCGGCATCAGCACGATCGCCGCGGTGCCGCCGTACGGCGAGCTGCGCATGGTGATCCTGATGTGGTGCTTGGCCGCCAGCCGGGCCACCACGAACAGCCCGAGCTGGTCGCTTTCCGCCAGGTCGAACTCGGGGGGGTTGGCCAGCCGCTGGTTGATTGCCTGCAGTTCGTCGTCCGCCACCCCGAAGCCGCGGTCCTCGATCTCCACCACGAAGCCGTTGGCCACCCGCTCCGCCTTCACGGTCACCTCGGTGCTGGCAGGCGAATAGGTGGTGGCGTTCTCGATCAGCTCGGCCAGCAGGTGGATCACGTCGGCCACCGCCGCGCCGACCACCGCGTCCGCGGACTCGGTGATGACGTTCACCCTGGTGTAATCCTCGACCTCGGCGATCGCGCCGCGCAGCACGTCGATGATCGGCACCGGGTCTCGCCAGCCGCGGCCGGGCGCGGCGCCGGACAAGATGATCAGGCCCTCGGCATGCCTGCGCATCCTGGTGGTGAGGTGGTCGAGCTGGAACAGGTCGGCCAGCATGTCGGGCTCGGTGGCCCTGCGCTCCATGGTGTCGAGCAGCGCGAGCTGCCGGTGCAGCAGCGACTGGCTGCGCCAGGCCAGGTTGCGGAACACCTGGCTGACGCCCTTGCGCAGCCTGGCCTGGCCGACCGCGGCCTGCACCGCGGTGCGCTGCACCGAGGAGAACGCCTCGGCCACCCTGGCGGTCTCGGCGATCCGCCCGGCGGCCGGCGGGGCGGCCTCGGCGTCGATGTCCACGTCCTCGCCCTGGCTGAGCCGGTAGACCACGTTCGGCAGCCGGTCCTCGGCCAGCGCGAGCGCGGCCCGCTGCAGGCCGGTCAGGTCGCGGCTGATCCGCCGGCCGAACCTGATCATCAGCATGATCGACAGCACCACCGCCAGCAGGCCGAGACCGCCGGCCAGCGACACCTCTAGCAGGCCGTGATCACCGAGCCTGGTGCCGTCGTTGGACAGCGCGCGCCGGTTCTGTGACTCGGCGGCGGAGTAGTCCTTGAACAGCGCGATCGACGCCTCGCCGAATGTCAGCGGGCTGATCGCGAGCGGCCGCTTGCTGCCGACGCTGGCCACCACGGCGTTCTCGATCGACACGAACGCCTTGTACGCGGCGGTGCGGTCGGCCCGCGCATATCCGCCGCCAAGTGCCGGGTTGAGCTCCCTGGTCGCCTGGCTGATCAGCAGCCGGCGCTCGGCCACGGTCTGCGCGAACAGCACACGCTCCGCCCTGCCCATCCGGTCGCCGGTCAGCAGCGCCCCGCTGATCAGGGTGGCCTCGCGGCCCGCCATCTCGACCGCCTCGCCGGCCTGGATGCTGGCCAGCGCCTGCTGGTACAGCGTGGAGTTGTTCACCGCGACCAGCGCGGTGTACAGGTTGAACTCGTCCTCGATGATCGCGTTGTAGTCCTCGAACGCCTTGATCGCGGAGATCTTTCCGGCGTCCACCTGGCTGCGGATGGCGGGCAGCCGGCTGATCGCGACCCAGGAAGTATGCAGCGCTGGCCTGGCCGCGGGCAGGATCATGCTCGGGCTCATGTCCAGGCCGGCCCGGAACGCGTCGACGGCCTTGTTGGTGGCCAGCCGCTGCTTGAGCAGCGGCCCTTCCGACATCTTGCGCCCGGTGCTGAGCCAGTCATAGGTCTGCTGCCGCTCCTGGCCAAGCTGGGTGAACAATTGCTGCGCCCAGCCGCCGTACCGCGCGTTTTCCGTATTGAAGTTGTGCTCCTGGATCGCGGTGGACAGCGCGACGCTCGCCGCGAATCCCCACAGCGCGAGCAGCGAGGCGAGCGGGACTATGAAAAGGGCGGCGAGCAGCCGGCGGATAGGCCGCGGCCGTGCCTTGGTGATCATCCGTTGCCAGCTTTCCGTGAGGTGCCCGTCAGGCTCTCCCGGCCCCCCGGCGGGAAGACGATCGCGAGATATCGATGCCGCCATTCACCGAGCGGAACGCGCACCTGAATGCCAGCCGGGCGCGCGCGACAGAATGGCTGGTCAGGCAGGGCAGTATCGACGAAGGTCCCAGTCGGCGACGCTGCATCCATGCCCATCGCTGTCCCCTTGGCGGACCCGATGTGCTCCTAGTTCCGCCAATGTGCATTTTGCATTCGGCTGATTGCAGAACAAACCAAAACGTTCATGCTAAAACGCCGCAATGAGCGTAGCAGCGGACCAAAGGTCAAACCCGAAAGACCACGCAGAACGGGAACGTGATTGCCAGTGGCGAGTGTCCCGGATATCGCCGGCCTGCCGAACCCGGATCAAAGAGCCGTCCTCACGCGGCGTTGTGCCGTGCCTGCTGCTGCAGCAGGCCGGCCAGCGTCACCAGCAACGGCACGTTCGGCGTCGACTCCACCTTCTTGCTGACGATCGGCAGCCGTTTGCCCTGCCGCCTGACGGTCCACCAGCCGTCACGGACGCCGACCTGGCTCACCTGGGACCATGGCAGCAGCCCCTTCCTGGTGCTGATGCCCTGCAGGTTCAGCTGGACGTCGCCGAAGTCCAGCTGCTGGCCCTGGTTCAGCGCGGCGATCGCGCCCGGCAGCTGGTGCTCGGAAACTAGCTGGCAGCCGCGCCTGATGATGCCCTGCATCAGCACCGCGCTGCGGTCAGATGGCCGGCCGGCCCGCCTGGTGATGGCCGGGTCGCGGAACATGCCGGAGAAGTTGTAGGTGCTGCCGTCGACCCCGATAAACCGGCCAGAGTAGCTGGTGTTGTTGTAGGCGCCGTTGGTGTAGGTCACGGTGCTGCCCTGGTAAGCCTGCGCGATGTTGTCCCACCGGCAGACCCTGACCTGCCCGTCGGCACCCTGGCGGACGAACCCGTGCTCGAACTCGTGGATGTAGCCGAGCAGCACGCTGCCGGTCAGCGTCCGCTTCAGGATCGGCACGCTCTGCCGAAGCTCGCCGAGCTGCATGGCGGTTGCGCTGCTGGACGCGGCCGGTGACGGCGGGGGCGGCGGAACGTTGTCGTCGTAACTGGCCATGGCGGGTCCTCCTGGTGCGAACTGGCGGCGTTGCCACCTGCACCAGGCTCAGCCAGCCGGGTGTGCCCGCTGTGTGCTGGCAGTGTTGTCCCAGTAAGCGGCAGCTACCGCCGGCTGGCCCGGCTTGACCGGGCCTGGCCGCGCTAAGGTGAGCGGCGCGGCATAACGACTGCCGCGGCAAGCGGCGTGCTGGATTGCGAGCGAGCGG
>JASHQL010000250.1 GCA_030039155.1 Streptosporangiaceae bacterium
ACGGTCAGCGCGTGGTCTACCAGCAGGCCGGGGAGATCTGGCTGCTCGACTCGCTCGACGGCGAGCCGCTGCGCCTGGACATACGGCTCAACGCTGACCGGTCCGGCCGGGCGCCCTACCAGCTGACAGCCAAGTCGCAGCTGGGCTCGTTCACCCTCGACGCGGCCGGCCTGGTGCTGGCCGCCGAGGTGCGCGGCACCGTGCACCGGCTGCTGCAGGACGGACAGGCCAGTGCCTTGCTCGCCGAGCCTGGCGTGCGCGCCCGGCTGCCCGTGGTCATTCCCGGTACGGACGCGGTTGCCTGCGCGTCGGACAGCGGCGGCGAGGGTGGTCTTGACGTGATCCCCGCCGACGGCTCGGCGACCAGCCGGATCGGGCATGGCCAGATCGGCCGGATCCTCGAGCTGGTGGTGGCGCCGAACGGCCGCGTTGCCGCGATCGCGTGCGCCGACGGCCGGCTGCTGACCGTGACGCTGCCCGGCGAGCCGGTCATCACCGAGATCGCGCGCAGCGCCAACGACCGGGTCGCGGGCCTGGCGTTCTCCCCGGACTCCGCCCTGCTTGCCTGGTCTCAGCCGTGGCGGCCGGACCGTCTTGACGCGCAGATACGGCTCGCCCGGCTGGCCGACGGCACCGTGACCGACGTGACCGGGCCAAGGTTCGACGACAGCTGGCCGGCCTTCACCCTGGACGGCAAGTACCTGGCGTTCCTGTCCAACCGCGCCTTCGATCCGGTCTACGATGCGCACTGCCTTGACCTCGGGTTCCTGCCAGGGGTCCGGCCGTATCTGGTGACGCTGCAGGCCGCGACGCCATCGCCGTTCGGCCCCGAGTCGGCCCGCCGCCAGGCAGGACCGGCAGGCCAGGATGCCCCGGCAGCGGGTCTCGACGTGGCCGGGCTGGCCGAGCGGATCGTGCCGTTCCCGGTGCCGGCCGGGCGCTATGACAAGCTCCGCGCGGTCACCGATGGCGTGGTGTGGCTGGAACTGCCGCGCACCGGGACGCTTGGTGAGGCCTTGATCGGCGCCGACGAGCGCCCGGCTACCCGGCTGGTCCGTTATGACCTGCCGCAGCGCACTCGATCGGTCGAGGTCGAGGCCCTGGACGACTACGTGGTCTCCGGTGACGGGACCAGGCTTGCCTACCAGGACGGGGAGTCCCTGAAGATCAAGCCGGTCGGCGCACCCGCCGGGCAGGCCGCCGAAATCGACCTGGACCGAGTCCAGGTGACGGTCGACCCGCCGGCCGAATGGCGGCAGATGTACCAGGAGACGTGGCGGCTGATGCGGGACAACTTCTGGCGTGCCGACATGGGCGGCGTGGACTGGGCGGCGGCTGGCGACCGCTACCGGCCGCTGCTCGACCGCATCGGCACCGCGGATGACCTGCACGATGTGCTGCGCGAGCTGCAGGGCGAGACGCGCACCTCGCACACCGGGGTGGCGGCGCCGCCCGCGAGCGTCGACCCGTCGCTGGCGCAGGGCCTGCTCGGCGCCGACGTCGAGCGCACGCAGGACGGCGGCTGGCGGATCGCCCGGATCCTGCCTGGCGAATCGTCGGTGATCGGCGCGCGTTCCCCGCTGGCCGAGCCTGGCGTCGCGGTGGCAGCTGGCGACCTCATCGTCGCGGTGGACGGCCGGCGAGTGGACCAGGACCTCGGCCCGAACGCCCTGCTGGTCGGCAAGGCCGGCCAGCCGGTCGAGCTGACTCTCCGGCGCGATGACACGGACCGGCGCGCTGTTGTCGTTCCGCTGGCGACCGAGCATGAGATCCGCTACTACGACCAGGTCGCCCGGCAGCGGGCGGCGGTCCGCGAGGCGTCCGGCGGACGGCTCGGCTACCTGCACGTCCTGGCCACGAACCCGTCCGGCTGGGCAGCGCTGCACCGCGACCTGTACACCGAGTTCCGGTACGACGGCCTGATCGTGGACCTGCGCGACACGCAAGGCGGCGACGCCTCGTGGCTGGTGGCCGAGAAGCTCGCCAGGCGCGGCATCGGCTGGTGCCTCCTCCGCCACGAGGAGCCTGAGGTCTACCCGGTCGAGGCACCGCGCGGGCCGGTCGTCGCGATCACCGACGAGTACGCGAGCTCTGGCGGCGACATCGTGGTCCAGGCGCTGAAGTCCTGCGGGATCGCGACCGTGGTCGGCACCCGCACCTGGGGCGGCGTGATCGCCTGCTACTTCAACCAGCTGGTCGACGGGACCACGGTGACGCAGCCGACTGCTGCGCTGTGGATTGACGGCGTCGGCTGGGCGGTGGAGAACCACGGCGCCGAACCGGATGTCGAGGTGGCAATCCCGCCGCACGACTGGGCGGCGGGCCGCGACCCCCAGCTCGACACCGCCATCCGGCTGGCGTTGCAGGCGGTGGACCAGCACGCGCCCATCGCGCTGCCAGCCGTCTGACTAGCCGGCTCCGCGGTCACTGTGCCGCGGCATCGGGCCGGCCGAGGGAGCTGCGCCTGGTGTCGAGGAACGCCTGCTCGACCGGGTTGGCGGTGAGAGCGCGGGCGCTGGCATAGGCCGCCCTGGCTTCGTCCGTGCGGCCAAGCCGGCGGAGCAGGTCGGCGCGGGTCGCGTGGAACAGGTAATAGCCGTCAAGACCAGAGGACCGCAGGTCGTCCACCGCGGCCAGGCCGGCCGCGGGACCGCGGACCTCGGCCAGCGCGACCGCCCGGTTGAGCGCGACGACCGGGGTCGGCTGCTGCACGTAGAGCTGGTCGTAGAGGGTCAAGATGGCAGGCCAGTCGGTGCTGTCGGTGCCCGCGGCCACCGAGTGCACGGCGTTGATGGCGGCCTGGATCTGGTACGGGCCGGGCTGGCCCCGCTCGACGCACCCGCGGACGATGGCCTGACCCTCGGCGACCAGGCCGTGGTCCCAGAGCTGCCGGTCCTGTTCGGCCAGCCGGACCAGCGAGCCGTCGGCGGAGACACGGGCGGCGCTGCGCGCGTGCAACAGCAACAGCAGCGCCAGCAGCCCCTGCACCTCGGGCTCGTCGGGCGTCAGCTCGGCCAGCACACGGGCCAGCCGGATGGCCTCCGCGCACAGGTCGAGCCGCTGCAGCGACCCGGACGTTGCCGCGTAGCCCTCGTTGAAGATCAGGTAAACGACGGCCAGGACGGG
>JASHQL010000251.1 GCA_030039155.1 Streptosporangiaceae bacterium
CTCGGCCCGTCCGGCGAGAAGGAGGGGCCGTATGACTGGGTGCCGCCGAGCTACTGGTACGACACCTCGCATTCCAGCAACAACGCCAACGACGACGACTCCACGCTGACCAACGTCGGCGGCTCCTGGGGCTTCGACAGCGAGCAGAGCGCCGGCGACACCGTGCCGACCATGGACTCGATCGACAGGTTCATGTCCCCGGCCGATCAGGCGGCGCTCTGGCAGCAGCCTGACGCGCACCAGTTCCACACCAACTACGAGTCGACCGACGGCTCGCACTCCGGCTACGACTTCGGCACGCTCGACAACCTCGACACCGCGATCGCGAACCGGTACGGCCAGTGGAGCAGCCTGGCCCAGTACGTCGAGGAAGCGCAGGTGCAGAACTACGAGGACACCCGCGCGCAGTTCGAGGCCTACATCGACCACTGGAACAACTACCCGACGCCGTCGACAGGCACCGACTACTGGCAGCTCAACAAGGGCTGGCCGACGCTGCTCTGGGATCTGTACAACTACGACTACGACGAGGCGGGGTCCTACTTCGGCGCCAAGAAGGCGAACGAGGACCTGCACGTGCTCTATGCCTACGACACCGGCGAGGTCGCCATCGACAACCTCACCGGGGTCAGCCAGTCTGGCCTGTCGGTCGAGTCCAGGGTGTACGACCTGAGCGGCAAGGTGCTGGACGACCAGACCACCACCGGCAGCCTCACGCTGGCCCCGCAGCAGGTGCGGAACGGGGTGCTGACGCCGAGCGTGCCTGCGCAGACCACGCCGCCCACGCCGGCGCAGACCTACTTCATCGAGCTGATCCTGCGCCAGCACGGCACCGTGGTCGACCGCAACGTGTACTGGCTGTCGACCCAGCAGGACGTGATCAACTGGACCTCCACCGAGGGCAACCCGCAGGCCGACAACGGGTCGCCGCTCAGCCAGTACGCGGACATGACGGCGCTGCAGACGCTGCCGTCAGAATCGGTCCAGGTGACCGCCGACACCGTCCGCCAGACCGGCCAGGACGGCGACGACCTGGCCACCAACGTGACCATCACCAACCCGTCGTCGAACTCCGCCGTCGCGTTCTTCCTGCGCGCCGACGTCAGGCGCGGGACCGCCGACGGCAGCCCGCAGTCTGGTGACAACGAGGTGCTGCCGATCACCTGGTCCGACAACGACATCACGCTGTGGCCGGGCGAGTCAGAAACGCTGACCGCCAACTACAAGTCCGCGGACCTGGACGGCGCGACGCCGGTCGTCAGCGTGTACGGCTGGAACGTGCCCGATGCCACCTTCGCCGCGCCGCAGACCGCGGCAGCCGCGGCCGCCGTCACGGCGGCACGCAACGCACCGGGACTGCAGCACTTCGGCCTTGCCAACGGCACCCCGCAGCGCCGCGGCACGGCACGGCCAGACACCGGCAGCAGGCCCGGGACCAGCAGGCCGGCCGGCCTGACGGTGCGCACCGACGGCCAGATCGCGAGCTACCGGCACCCGGCCAAGGCCACCAGCCGCGAGCCGGCCTGGACCGTCACCTCGGTGGCCAACTCGCCAGACACCACGCCGTCCACCAGCTTCACCCAGGGCGACGCCGCTGATACCTACACCCTCACGGTCACCAACACCGGGAACGCGCCGACCGACGGGACCACGCCGGTCACCCTGACCGACTACGTCGACCCGAACATCTCCATGACCTCGATCAGCGGGACCGGCTGGACCTGCGACACCTCGAACGACCCGACCGAGGTCTGCACCGAGACCGGCGGCGCCGGCGGCGGCCCTGCGGTGCTCCAGCCAGGTCAGTCCTATCCGCCGATCACGCTGACCGTGCAGGTGCCGCTCGGCACCGGCTTCGGCAACCAGGACTCGACCGACGGCCTGCACGTCACCAACGGCGTCATCGTGGCGGGCGGCGCCCCGGCCGGCCCGACCACGTCGCTGGCCAGCCCCACGCCGATCGTCGGGGTGCCTGACCTGACCGCCGACAACGCGACCGACGGCGCGTTCCGGCAGGGCAGCACCGGCCGGTACGAGATCACGGTGCTGAACGTGGGCGGCGCGCCGACCAGCGGCAGCAGCTCCGATCCGGTGACGGCGACCATCACCGGGCTGCCCGCCGGCGTCACCATCGAGGACCTGTACGGCAGCGGCTGGACCTGTAACCAGTCGGCGATCAGCTCGCCGCAGGCCGAGCCCGCCGATACCTGCTACCGCAGCGACGTGCTCGCCGGGGAGAACGGCGAGTGGCCGCCGATCACGGTGGTCACCAGCATCGCGAACAACGCGCCGGCGTCGGGCACCGAGACCGTCCAGGTCGACGGCGGCGGGAACGTCGGCGGCCCGACGGCGGTCAGCGCGACCACCACGATCCAGCAGGCGGCCGACCTGAACGCGGCAAGCTCGCACACCGGCAACTTCGCCCAGGGCGACAGCTCTGACACCTACACGCTGACCGTGTCCGACGTGGATGGGCAGAACGCGCCGAGCACCGGCGGGCCGTCGCTCGGCCTGGTCTGGGTCACCGACAACCTGCCGTGGGGGCTGATCGCCACCGGCATGTCCGGCGACGGCTGGGACTGCCGGGTGAGCGCGCTGACCTGCTTCCGCACCGACACGCTGGCCTCCGGCAGCTCGTACCCGCCGATCACGCTGACGGTCCAGGTGGCGGCCAACGCGCCAGCCTCGGTGACGAACTCGGTGACGGTGTCTGGCGGCGGCATGACCACCGGCGCCAACTCGTCAACCGCGGGCGGCGGCCAGACCGGCACCGATCCCACCACGATCACCCAGACCAATCCGGCGGGCACGCCGCCGGCCCCGGCACCGCCGGCCCAGCTGTCGGTGTCCAGCAGCCACCAGGGCAGCTTCGGCCAGGGCGACACGGCCGACCCGTACACGCTGACGGTCTCCAACGCCCAGGCTGCCGGGCCGACGTCCGGCATGGTCGTGGTCACCGACGCGCTGCCGGCCGGGCTGACCCCGGTGCAGATGTCCGGTAACGGGTGGACCTGCTCGCTCGCGCCACCGGTGCTGCCGGTCACGTCCACCTCGCGGCGGAGCCCGGAGCCGAACACCTACCAGCCGCAGCCGACCTGCTACCGGTTCGACACGCTGCAGCCAGGTGCCTCCTACCCGCCGATCACGCTGCAGGCCGCGGTGGCGAACAACGCGGAACCGCAGGTCACCAACCAGGTGACGGTGGCAGGCGGCGGGGCCGCCGCGGCCAGCGGCACCGACCAGACCAGCATCAGCCAGCTCCCGCAGCTCTCGGTCAGCAGTTACGACTCGTCAGGCGGCGTGCCGTACGCGCCGCTGCAGCAGGGCGGCGCAGCGCAGCAGAACGCCTTCCACATCACCGTGGCCAACGTCGGCTACGCGGCCACCACCGGCCAGCTCAACCTGACCGTGGACCTGCCAGGCGGCGTGCAGCCGATCAGCATGTCCGGCGCCGGCTGGACCTGCAGCCTGGCCACGGCAAGCTGCACCAGCAATGCGGGTGTCACGTTCGCGGCCGGCCAGCAGAGCCAGCTCACGCTCACCGTGGCGGTGGCCGGCGACGCGCCGGCCAGCCTGCAGGTGCAGCTGCAGGTCACCGGCGGTGGCGAGATCCCGGCAGCGGGCCTGGACGAGGACAACGACTACAGCACCGCGGCCAACGGCGGCGAGTACCTGGACCCGACCTACGTGCGGCTGGCCGGCTAGCCGGGATCGGCCTGGCCCGGCCGGCCGCCTGGCCCGGCCAGCTGTCACTGCCAGGCTTCGATGTGCCCGCGCAGGTCGGCGAGCCGGCCGATGACCGCGTCCGGCACCGCGGAGTCGAACGGCGGCACGTCGCTGTTCGGCACGAGCACGGCCCGCATGCCAAGCCGCTGCGCACCGTGCACGTCGTCGTAGGGCCGGTCGCCGACGAACACGCAGCCCGCCGGATCGGTCACGCCGACCGCACGCATCGCGGCCAGGAACGCCTCCGGGTGCGGCTTGGTCCACTCGATCTCGCTGCTGTACACCGCACCGTCGATGAGGTCGAGCACGCCGTCCCGGCGGAACACCTGCTCGTGCCAGCTGCGCGGCCACAGCGTGTTGCTCAGCACGCCGATCTTGATCCCGCGGTCGCGCAGATAGCCGAGCAGCTCGGGGGCATCAGGGTCGGTGAGCGTGTGCGGCTCCCAGGCCCTGGTGTAGCTGGCGAGCAACGCGTCGGTCGGGGTGACGCCGGCCAGGTCGAACAACTGGCTCATGGTGGCGCTGTGCCGGTCGGCGCTGCCCGCCCGCCACAGCTCGTCCTCGGCGGCCAGCAGCGCGGCAGCATGCGCGGCGGCCTCGGCGGCCGCGAAATGCGGCTCGCAGATGCGGCCCCACAATTCGGCAGCGTCGATGGTGTGCCAGGGGGTGAGCGTGCCGCCCCAGTCGAAGATGACAGCGTCGACCGCCATCAGGCCGCTGCCTAGCTGACCTGGCGCGAACGGCCGGCCCAGAACGGCGCCCTGAGCTGCCGCTTGAGGATCTTGCCTGACCCGGTCCTCGGCAGCTCGCCGGTGAAGGTCACCGAGCGCGGCGCCTTGTAGCCGGCCAGGTGCTCGCGCGCGAACGCGGTCACCTCGGCCTCGGTCAGTGCCGCGCCGGGCGCGAGCACCACGGTGGCATGCACCGCCTCGCCCCAGTCCTCCGACGGGATGCCGAACACCGCCACGTCGAAGATCGCCGGGTGCTGCTCGAGTGCCGCCTCGATCTCGGCCGGGTAGATGTTCATCCCGCCGGAGATGATCATGTCGCTCTTCCGGTCGCAGATGTAGTAGTAGCCATCGTCGTCGCGGTAGGCGATGTCGCCGACCGTGTGATAGTCGCCGTGCTGCCCGGCGGCGTAGCTGTCCGGCTGCTTGTAGTACTCGCTGAAGGTCATCGAGGACCTGGTGAACAGCTCGCCGGTGTGCTCGGGTCCGGTCCCGGTGACCGGCTGGCCGGCGTCGTCGAGCAGCACGATCTCGTGCCCCGGCGCCGGCCTGCCGCACGAGCCTGGCTTGCGCAGCTGGTCTCTCGGCTCGAGCACGCAGTTGATGCCGAGCTCGGTCGAGCCGTACACCTCCCACAGCGACTCGGGCGGGAAGTCGGCCAGGTATGCCTGCTTGAGCGCGAAGCTCCATGGCGCCGCGTTGGCGATCATCCGCTGCATCGAGGACCGGTCGTAGCGTGCCTTGACCGCCGCGGGCAGCGCGCACACCAGCCGGATCGGCGCGGGCGCCGAGAACGTGGTGCTGACCCGGTAGGTCTGCACCAGCCGCAGCCAGTCCTCCGGGTCGTACCTGCGCTGCAGCACCATGGTCTGGCCGAGCGCAAGCGCGATCCCGAGGAACGCCGAGGGGCCGCTGTGGTACAGCGGCCCGGACGTCAGGTACACATCGTCGGAGGTATAGCCGATCAGCGTGACCAGGGCGAGCGCCGTCGTCATGTCGGTGCGCCGCCGCACCGCGCCCTTCGGCTTGCCGGTGGTGCCCGAGGTGTAGATCATCGTCGCGCCGGCGCCTTCGTCGTCGTCGGCCAGGTCGGGCGGCGGGTCGGCGGGAGCGGCCGCGACCACGTCTTCGCCGAGCGTGCCGGGCGGCGGCTCGCCGCCGAACACGACCACGTGCCTGAGCGAGTCGAGCGTGCCGAGCAGCGGCGCGACCAGGTGCGCGTACTCGGCGTCCACGTACGCGATCGAGGCGTCGGAGTGCCCGACGATGTAACCGGCTTCCTCCGGCGTCAGCCGGTAGTTCAGCGCGACCGCGACCGCGCCGAGCTTCCTGGTGGCGTTCAGCACGGCCACCACCTGAAGGGAGTTCGGCCCGCACCAGATCACCTTGTCGCCAGCGCCGGCGCCGAGCCCGGCCAGCGCGTTGGCCAGCCGGTTCGCGTGCTCCTCGAGCTGCGCGTAGGTCCAGCTCAGCACGTCGCCGTCAGCCCGGTCGTCGATCACCGCGAGCTTGTCTGGCTGCAGGGCTGCGTAGCCCGTCAGGATGTCCGGCATGCGTTCCTTCCCTGGTCCGAGGTTCGTCCAGGCTTATCTTGTCCTGCTTGCGATCATTTTGGCCAGGTCGGGCCAGGCCGTGGCGAACCGGGCTGACCGACCGCGCCGGCCAGGCCGAGCTTGCCGGCCAGCCGGCCGAGGTAGCCGACCACCTCGTCCCCGGCCCGGTCCGGCATGCCGAAGATCACGTCGGTGACGCCGAGCTGCTGCCACCGCGCCAGCCGGTCCTGATCGGGCTTGCCGGACAGCACGCCGATCTGCGGCAGCCCGTCCCGGCCCGCAGCAGCCCAGGCCTGCCGCAGCAGCGGGACCTTGTCCTCGATGCCGTCCTCGCCAGGCGTGCTCAGCCAGCCGTCGGCCGACCTGGCGATCCAGCCGAACGTCTTCGCCGAGCCTGCCGCGCCGACCAGCACCGGGATGTGCGGCTGGGCCGGCTTCGGCCAGGCCCAGGACGCCGCGAACCGCACGTACTCGCCGTGGTAGCTCGCCTCCTGCTGGGTCCACAGCGCCTGCATGGCCTCCAGGTACTCGCGCAGCACCGTGCGGCGCCGGCCTGGCGGCACCTGGTGGTCGGTCAGCTCGTCGGCGTTCCAGCCGAAGCCCACGCCGAGCAGCACCCGGCCGCCGGACAGGTGGTCAACCGAGGCGATGGTCTTGGCCAGCGTGATCGGGTCGTGCTCGACCGGCAGCGCCACCGCGGTGCCGAGCCGGATCGTGCTGGTCACCGCCGCTGCCATGCTGAGCGCGACCCATGGGTCCAGGGTGCGGTTGTACCGGTCGTCCGGCAGCTCAGCCGAGCCGGTGCCAGGGTGCGGCGACTCGCGCCTGACCGGGATGTGGGTGTGCTCTGGCACGTAGAAGGCGGCGAAGCCGGCCGCCTCGGCAGCCCGCGCGGCCTCGGCCGGCGTGATCCCCCGGTCGCTGGTGAACAGCGCGACGCCGTATCTCACGGCTGGCTTCCCTGCTGTAGCTTGCCGATGAGCTGCTCCGCCTGCATGCTGAGCTTCGCCCCGGCCGGCCAGCCTGCGTAGTGGGTCAGGAAGATGACGATCTCCCTGAGCTCGTCCGGGCTGAGTTCCTCGCCGCGCAGTGCGGCGTCGAGCTGGATCTCCGCCACGTCGTGCCTGCCCTGGCCGATCAGCAGCCCGATCAGCAGCAGCCGCCGGTCCCGCAGCGTCAGCCCTGGCCTGGTCCAGATCTCGGCGAACAGGTGGTCGACCGTCAGCCCGAAGAAATCGCCAGGCCCGTCCTGCACGTCCCAGCCGTAGACCTGGCGCATCATGTCCAGCCCGCGCCGCCGCTTGTCCTCGGTCATGGAGCTTCCTTCCCGGCCCCGGCCGGCAGCCCGAGCCCTGCCGCGAACTGCTGCATCGCCAGCTCGCCGAACGGCAGCCGCACGCCGAGCTCGCCGCCGAGCGCCAGCGCCAGCGCCAGGTCCTTCTCGCCGAGCGCGCGCACGTGCTCAAGCACCGGCCTGAGCGGGTCGTCGTCGGCCAGCGGCGCTGTGCTGTCCCGCAGCATGATCGATCCGGCGCCGCCGGTCACCGCGTCTGAGTGCCGCACCACCTTGGCCAGCTTGCGCAGGTCGAGGCCGGCCGCCTCGGCCAGCCGCTGCGCCTCGGCCGCGGCGCTGAACGAGACGAAGTGCAGCAGGTTGCGCGCCAGCTTGGCGCGGGTGCCGGCGCCGACCTCGCCCATGTGCACGACCAGGCTGGCGAACCGGCCGAACGGCTCAAGGCACAGCTCATACGCCGCCCGCGAGCCGCCGACCATGACCGCGAGCGTGCCCGCGTGCGCGCCCATGAAGCCGCCGCTGACCGGCGCGTCGATCACCTCGGCGCCGCTGCCGGCCAGCTCGGCGGCAAGCTCGGCCGCGGTGCCGGCCCCGATGGTGGAGTGGATGGCGATCACCGCGGGCCGGCCGCGCCCGGCCACTACCGCGCCGAGTTCCCTGGTGACGACCCTGACCTGCTCGTCGTCAAGCACCATCAGGCAGATCAGGTCGGCGGCCCCGGCTACCTCCGCCGGGCCGGCCGCGACCACGGCGCCAAGCTCCGCCAGCGGCGCCGTCGCGTCCGCGCGCAGGTCGTGCACCAGCAGCCCGGCTGGCCAGTCGGCCAGCCTGCTCGCCATCGGCCCGCCCATCTGGCCGAGCCCGATGAACCCGACGGTCGGCGCGGTGCCTGCCTGGGGGGCCGACCCCCCGGAACCCCCCGCCGCGGTCATGACCGGACGACCTGGCCGCCGTCGACGTTGAAGATCTGCCCGGTGACCCAGCTGGCCTCGTCCGAGAGCAGGAACAGGCACGCGCCGACCAGGTCCTGCGGCTGGCCGATGCGCTTGAGCGCCAGCGACTTGACCAGGTCATCGGTCATTTTGCCGGGAACGACGGACCTGGTGGCCGGTGTGTCGATGGGCCCTGGCGCGATCGCGTTGATCCTGATGCCCATCCCGCCAAGCTCGTGCGCAAGCTGCTGCGTCAGCCCGTTGACGCCCACCTTGGCCAGCCCGTAGAAGCTGGCGTACACCCAGGCTGCCGTCGAGGACTGATTCACGATCGCGCCGCCGCCCCGGCCGGCCATCTGCCGGTAGCACGCGCGGATGCAGGCGAGCGCACCGTGCATGTTCACGCCGATGAAGCGCTTGTAGTAGTCCCAGTCCACGGTCAGCAGCAGGTCAAGCTGCATGTCCCCGTAGATGGCCGCATTGTTCACCAGGTAGTCGATGCCGCCGAACTGGTCGGCGGCGAACGCCGCCATCGCCGCCGCGGACTCCGGGTCGGAGACGTCGGTGCGGACGAACCCGGCCCTGCCGCCGCCGGCCCGGATGTCCGCGGCTGCCTGCTGGCCGGCTTCCTCGCTGATGTCGGCCAGCACGACCGCGGCGCCGGCCTCGGCCAGCGCCGCCGCGTACGCAGCGCCGATGCCGCGCGCGGCCCCGGTGACGATCGCGACCTTGCCCGAGAAGTCGCGCCTTGTTCTGGACACGTGTCCAGACTACAGTTCAGCGCATGGCTGAGCGCAAGGACTACTCGGGCGAATTCGATCCCGACTTCCGCTTCGAGGACCTGTCCAAAGCGGCCCTGGTCAGGCTGGTCAGGGAGTACGCGCTGATCGTCCAGCTGCTTGACCGCTCGGTGTTCGCGGCCGTCGGCATGCGGTACGGCCAGCAGGCCGTCGAGGAGCTGGCCATCGACGAATGGCGCGGCGCCAGCCCGATCTACACCGAGCGGATCAGGAAGATCATGGGCATCGAGGGCGACGGCGTCCCGGCGATCTTCAAGCAGCTGCAGCTCGATCCCGGCTTCGCCCAGCACTACATGGACGTGCAGTACGAGGTGGTGGACGAGCAGCACGGCTTCTTCCAGCTCCGGTCCTGCGGCGCGCTGCTCGACGTGGAGCCGTGGGGCGAGCGGCCGGTCCGCGGCATGTGCCACACCATCGAGGACGGCACGTTCGACGTGACCGCGCAGGCGGTGAACCCGAAGGCCAGGATCAGGGCGGTGCACCGGCCGCCGCGGGTGCCGGCCGGCCGGGTGCCGGTCTGCCGCTGGGAAGTCACCATCGACGACGACACCGAAGTCCTGCCGGAGGCGGAGATCACCAGGATGACCCGCGGTACCTCAGCCGCGACCTTCGAGTTCCCGGCCATGCGCGACGGCACCCCGCACATCCCCTGTGCCGCCGAGCCGGCCAGCAGCAGTTAAGTTCGTCCACCGTTTTGGGGGGGATGAACTGAACTGCTGATGTGACATCGTGGGCTGGCATGCGACAGGACGAGATCTGGGACGCCGAGACGGCGGAAGGGTACGACACGCCGGGCACCGGCATGTTCGCCGCCGAGGTGCTCGGGCCGACCGTGGACCGGCTGGCCGAGCTGGCGGCCGGCGGCCGCGCGCTGGAGTTCGCGATCGGCACCGGGCGGGTCGCGGTGCCGCTGGCCGGGCGCGGCATCCAGGTCACCGGCATCGAGCTGTCGCGGCCGATGATCGGCCAGCTGCGCACGAAGGCCGACGAGACGGCCATCCCGGTGCTCGCCGGTGACATGGCCACGACCAGGGCGCCGGGCGAGTACACGCTCGTCTACCTGGTCTTCAACACGATCTCGAACCTGCTCACCCAGGCCGAGCAGGTGGCGTGCTTCCGCAACGCGGCCAGGCACCTGGTGCCTGGCGGCAGGTTCGTGATCGAGCTCTGGGTGCCGCAGCTGCGCGTGCTGCCGCCAGGTCAGCCGGGCACGATCTTCACCGCTGAGCCCGGCTACATCGGCCTCGATACCTTCGACGTGCTGCGCCAGCACGTGGTCTCGCATCACTTCAGGTTCGGCGCCGGCCGGGAGGCCCGGCTGTCCCGCAGCCCGCACCGCTACATCTGGCCGGCCGAACTCGACCTGATGGCCGAGCTGGCCGGGTTCGAGCTTGAGTCACGGCACGCCGACTGGTCAGGGACGGAGTTCACCGCAGACTCCACGTCGCACGTCTCGGTCTACCGGCTACCACAGCGGGACGGGGCCTGAGCCGATCGGATAGTGACCGGGCTGGCGCTGGCCCGAGGTCGCGCGCTCCATCCGCCGCCGCATCCCGTCGGACAGCACGTCCGCCTTGATCATCTCGATGAACAGCGCGGCGGCGTTGCCCAGGTCGAAGAAGTCGCGCTGCCAGCTCCACTGCCAGTCGCCGCCGTAGCGGAACCAGCTGCCGCCGATCCCGGCCACCTCGTAGGCGCCGCCGCCGGGACGCCGCAGGCCGGCCACCTGCTTCCAGAAACCGACGACCTCGCCCTGCTCGTCGTCGATGAGCACCCGCTGGTACGGGTACGACCAGCCGTCAAGGCCGCCCATCTCCAGCGCGAGCGCGATGTCCCTGATCTGGTCGCGGCCGGTGACCATGAACTCCTCGCCCGGCCCCATGTTCCAGCCGTAGCTGGCGTCTGCCGTGTACATCGCGGCCAGCGGCCGCCAGTCGCCGTGCTCCTCGCAAGACCGGTTCGCGGCCAGCCAGCGCTGCACCATCTCGGCAAGCTCGGCACGGGGGAATGCGGGCACGGCTGACCTCCTACTAGTCGACAATCCGCAGCGCCCGGGTCGGGCAGTACCTGACCGCCGCCTCGACGGCCGGCCGCGCGGATTCGGCTGGCGACGGGTCGGTCACCACGACCTTCCCCTTGCGCGGCACCGTGAATATCTCCGGCGCCTCAAGCTCGCACATCGCGTGACCCTGGCACAGGTCCAGGTCGGCCTCGATCCTCATCGCCTGCGGTACCGCACCACGGCGGGCCTGGCCAGCTGGACGACCATCTTGGAGTGGTCGTTGCGGTAGCTCTCTGCCGGCTGCGCCAGCTCGAAGGTCCAGTCCCTGAGCAGCACGCAGAAGATCGCCTTGAGCTGGATCATGGCGAAGTTCGCGCCGATGCAGCGGTGCCGCCCGGCCCCGAACGGGATCCAGGTCCACCGGTTCACCAGGTCCTCCTGCCTGGGCTCGGCATACCGCGAGGGCAGGAACTGATCCGGCGCGGGGAAGTCGGCGCCGATCCGGTTGGAGATCGCGGGCGAAGCGCCGACCAGCGCGCCGGCCGGGATCCGGTAGCCGAGCACGGCAAGCTCCCTGGTCGCCACCCGCAGCAACAGGATGAGCGGCGGGTGCAGCCGCAGCGCCTCCTTGATCGCGGCCTCCAGCAGCGGGATCTCGCGCAGCGCCTGGAAGCTGACCGGCTCGCCGCCGCCGAGCAGCCCGTCCAGCTCGCTGACCACCTCGTCAAGCACCGACGGATTGCGCAGCAGCTCGATCAGCGTCCAGGCCGCGGTGCCGGAGCTGGTGTGGTGCCCGGCGAACATCATCGAGATGAACATCCCGGTGATCTCGTCAGCGGAAAACACCGGGTCGCCGTCCGCGGAGCTGACTGACATCAGCACGTCGAGCAGGTCACGGTCGGCCCGGGCCGGCGCGGGTCCGGCCGCGCGCCCGGCCATGATCGCGCCGACCAGCTCGACCAGGCCGGCCCTGGCCGCGTCCCGCCGCCGGAAGCTGTCGATCGGCGCGTACGGGTCGACGAAGGCCAGCGCGTCGGTGCCGCGCTCAAGCTCGTGGTACAGCCCGGCGAACCTGCGGTCAAGCTGGCTGCGGAACTTCGGCCCGATCAGGCAGGCAGAGGAGGTGTAGATGGTCAGCTCGGCGAACCAGTCGAGCAGCTCGATCTCGCCAGCCTCGGCCCAGCCGGCCACCATCCGGTCCACCTCGGTGGCGATCGTCTGCGCGTGCCCGCGCATCATGTCGCCGCGCAGCGCCTGGTTGTGCAGCGCCTCGCGGCGCCGCTCGGGCGAGGCGTCGAACACCACGCCCTCGCCGAAGATCGGCGTCATGAACGGGTACGCCTCGGCCTGGTCCAGGTCCGCGTCGGGCGCGCGGAAGAAGAACTCGTTCGCCTCCGCGCCGGACAGCAGGATGACCGGCCGCCCGGCCAGGTCGAACCTGCCGACGTCACCGCACTCGGCCCTGACCCGCTGCATCAGCCCGATCGGATCGCGGCGCAGCTCGCCGAGGTGGCCGTCGTCAGCCGCGCCAGACACTAGCTGCGGCTCGCAAGCGAGCATCAGTCACCTCCGGTCAGCACGGGCCGGACAGCGGAGCCTCAGGCTCCACCTCGACCAGGGTCAGGTGCGCGCCGCGCGGCGTCGACACCACCGCGAGCACCGCGGCTGCCACGTCGGACGGGCGCAGGAAGTACGGGTGCCTGGCCAGCCCCCAACTCGCCCAGTCGTCGAGCACCGCCTGCACGGTCAGCGGCTCCCACCGGCTGCCCATCCCGGTGGCTGTCGGCCCCGGCCTGACCACGGACGCGCGCACGCCGGTGCCCTCCAGCTCCATCTGCATGGCCCGCGCCATGCCCTCGACGCCGTGCTTCGCCGCCACGTACGCGCCCATCCGCGGCCGCGGGCTGCGCACCACGTCCGAGGAGACGAACACGACGTCACCGCGCTTGCGCTGCACCATTTCGGGAACGACCGCCGCGACCAGCCGGTGTACCCCAGCCAGGTGGACCTGCAGCTGGCTGCTGAACAGCTCGCTGTCCAGCCGGTGGATCAGCTCGGCATCCAGGTCGCCTGCCGAGCAGACCAGCACCTCGACCGGCCCGAGGTCGCGGGTCACCGCCGCGGTGAACTCCCTGACCGAGTCGTCGTCGGTGACATCGAGCGCGAGCCCGATCGCCTCGCCGCCGGCCGACCTGATCGTTTCCGCGAGTTCCGCGCACCGCCCGGCCCGCCTGGCGCCGAGCGCGACCGGGAACCCGGCCTGGGCGAGCGCCGCCGCGGTCGCGGCGCCGATGCCGGACGACGCGCCCGCCACCACGGCCGGGCGGCGCTGCGGATGCGGCTCGAACCTCGGCATCTAGCGCAGCTCCAGCTTGATGGGCAGGCTGGCGAAGCCGCGCACGTTCACCGAGTGCACCCGCACCGCCCGCGACTCGTCTAGCTGGTAGCCGCCCGCGATCCTGGCCAGCTCGCCGAGTGCGACCTGC
>JASHQL010000252.1 GCA_030039155.1 Streptosporangiaceae bacterium
CCGGGCAGGCCGGCCGACAGCACTCCGGGCAGGCCGGCCGACAGCACTCCGGGCAGGCCCGACAGCCAGCGCGCCGCGTCCTCGGCAAGTCCGGTCACCGCGATGACCACCCGCTCCCCCGGCAAGCCAGCCCCGGCCAAGGCGGCATCGGCCAAAGCGGCATCGGCCGAAGCGCCTTCAGCCAGACCGCCTTCAACCGACGCCACGTCGGCAACCGCGACCGCGCCGCCCGCGACCTGCCAGCGCGAAGCCACCAGGCCGGCCAGCCGCTGTTGCTCATGATCCACGAACAGCACGCTGCCGCCGCCGGCCAGCCGCTGCGCCACCGCGCCGTCGAGCGCGCCGCGCGCCGCCACGTCCAGCCCGGTCCACGCCTCGTCCAGGACCAGCAGCTCGGGCGCGGGCAGCAGCGCCTGGGCGATGGCCATCTTCTGGCACATCCCCTTGGACAGGCTGCGCATCGGGCTGCCCGCGTACTCGGCGGCGCCGAGCTGGTCGAGCACCTCGTCCACTCGCGAGCTCAGCAGGCCGCCGCGCAGCCCGTGCACCCGGCCCATGTGCAGCAGGTACTCGCGGCCGCTGAACGGCAGCGCGGCCGGGAACCGCTCGGGCACATACCCGGTGGACGGCCGGCCGACGACCTTGCCCGCGCTCGGCACCGTCACCCCGGCGACCACCCGCAGCAGCGTCGACTTGCCGCTGCCGTTGCGGCCCTCGACCCTGATCAGCTTGCCCGCTGCCACCTCGAGGCTGACCCCGCGCACGATCCACGGCTGGCGCAGCCCGTAGCGCTTGCCCACGGTGTCCAGCCGCATCGACCCTCCACCCGATCTGTCCCGCGGGCAGGATAAACGCCCGGCTAAGCCCGGTACAGCCCCCGCTTGGCGATGTACTGCACGATCCCGTCGGGAACGAGATACCAGATCGGATCCCCGCTCCGCACCCGTTCCCGGCACACGGTCGATGAGATAGCCAGCGCCGGCACCTCGATCAGGCTCACCCGCTCGTCTGGCAGCCCGGTGGGCGCCAGCCGGTGCCCTGGCCTGGTGCAGCCGACGAAGTGCGCCAGCTTGAACAGCTCGTCGGCGTCCCGCCAGGAGATCATCCTGGCCAGCGCGTCCGCGCCGGTGATGAAGAAGAACTCCGCGTCGGGCCCGCGCTCGTCGCGCAGGTCGCGCAACGTGTCGATGGTGTAGGTCTCCCCTGGCCTGTCGATGTCGACCCGGCTGACCGAGAACCGCGGGTTCGACGCGGTCGCGATTACGGTCATCAGGTAGCGGTCCTCGGCCGCGGAGACCTGCCTGCCCCCCTTCTGCCAGGGCTGGCCGGTCGGCACGAAGATGACCTCGTCCAGCGAGAAGCGGTGGCCGACCTCGCTTGCCGCCACCAGGTGGCCGTGGTGGATCGGGTCGAACGTGCCGCCCATCACCCCGATCCGGTTGCCCGGCCCGGCCAGCCCGCCGTTCGGCCTGGCGAACGGCTCATCGCCGGGCGGGTCAGATGCCATAACTCACCCCGGTCAGCTTCTCCGACTCGGCCCACAGCTTGCGCTGCACCTCGGCGTTGTGCGACCTGATGCTGGACCGGACGCGAACCGGGCTGCCGGTGAACTGGAACGCACCGGACGGCCCGTAGTAGGTGCCGCCGATCGCGTCCGGGTCGGTGGCGGCGCGCAGGATCGGCAGCGCGCCCGTCGCCTGGTCTTGCACCCACCAGGAGTTCAGCATCCGGAACCGCGGGCTCATCGCGGTGTTGGCCAGCACGGACATGTGCCTGGTCAGCTCGGTCCTGGCGGTGCCCGGATGGGCGGCAAGCGCGATCGTCGGCAGGCCGGCGGCCTCGAGCCGCCGCTGCAGCTCATAGGTGAACATCAGGTTGGCCAGCTTGGACCTGCCGTACGCGGCCATCGGGTTGACCCTGGACACCGACTGCAGGTCGGCCATGTCGATCCGGCCGGCCTTGTGCCCGTTGCTGCTGACCGTGACGATCCGCGAGCCCGGCACGCTGGTCAGGTGCTCGAGCAGCAGGCCGGTGAGCGCGAAGTGGCCGAGGTGGTTGGTGCCGAACTGCAGCTCGAAGCCGTCCTTGGTCACGCCCGGCGGCAGGAACATCACGCCCGCGTTGTTGATCAGCAGGTCGATCCGGTCGAACCGGCCGCCGATGTCGGCGGCGGCGGCCCTGACCGAGTCAAGCGACGCCAGGTCGAGCAGCGCGATCTCGACGCCGGCACCAGGCGCCGCGGCCCGGACGCTGGCCGCGGCGGTCTCGGCCCTGGCGGCATCCCGGCCGGTCAGCACCACGGTTGCGCCGTGCCCGGCGAGCACCTTGGCGGTTTCCAGGCCGAGGCCAGAGGTGGCGCCGGTGATGACGGCGGTCCTGCCCGCCTGGTCCCCCACATCCGCGGCCGTCCAGTCGCCTTGCACCATCGGCCGATCCCTTCACTGGGCTCAGTTCCCGCTGAGACAATCTACTTTGCGGTAACGGACCGCTCCGCGTCGCGGTATCTGCAGCACCGAAGGGGTAAACCGGCACCATGTATTCGACTTTGGGCTATGCCACTCCGGCCTCAGCCGACCGGACCAGGACCCTGTTCGGGCAGGTCATGGGCCTGGTCGCGGTGACGACGGGGTTCTTCGCGCTCGGCTGCTACCTCGGCCGCAACCTGACCGAGGGCTGGGGCATCGTCTTCTTCATCGCCGGGTTTGCCTGCCTGATCGTGATGAACTTCGTCTCCCGCAGGTCGGAGGGCGGCGCGCTGCTGCTGCTGGCCGGCGTGGGGGTGTTCCTGGGCCTGGGCCTGGGCCCGACCGTCAGCTACTACTCGACCACCAGCCCGCAGACCGTGTGGAGCGCTGCCGGGGCTACCGGGCTGTTCATGCTGGGCTTCGGCGCTGCCGGGTACGCGACCCGCAGGGACCTGTCCTGGCTCGGCCGGATCAGCTTCTTCGCGCTGATCGCGCTGATCATCTTCGGCGTGGTGCTGATCTTCGTGCACATCCCGCACGGCGACCTGATCTACTCGATCATCGGCCTGGTCGTGTTCGCCGGGCTGACCATGTTCGACTTCCAGCGACTGCGGCGCGGCAAGGGGATGAACTCCGCGCCGCTGATCGCCGCGTCGATCTTCCTGGACGCGCTGAACGTGTTCCTGTTCTTCCTGCGGATCTTCGCCGGCGGCCGGGAGTAGTCGGCTAATCCAGCCCGGCAACCGGCGGCTCGCCGCCCTGCCAGCGCGCCACTCGCACCGCCTTGCCGACCTCGGTGCGCGGTAGCGTGCCCGGCCGCAGCACCCTGACCGCCACCGACAGACCGAGCGCGTCCGCCAGCTTGCGCTCGATCGGCTCGGCTGGCGGCAGTCCGGCACGCGAAGCCGTTCCCGGCTCGCAACAGGCGATCAGCCGCGACTGCGGTGCGCGCTCGTCGACGACCAGCAGGTAGTCCGGCGCGAGGTCGCTTTCCCCGAGCAGCACGCGCTCCACCTCGCTCGGGTACACGTTCACGCCGCGGATCACCAGCATGTCGTCGCGGCGGCCGCTCACCTTGCT
>JASHQL010000253.1 GCA_030039155.1 Streptosporangiaceae bacterium
GCCGACCTGATCGCCCGGCTGACGGTCTTGGACTCGATCGGCACGTCCTCCGGCGTCTTCAGCAGCTCCATGATGTGCGCGATCTTGTCGCCGTTGAACCTGACCATCAGCTCGTCCTGCAGCGACAGGTAGAACCTGGACTCCCCTGGGTCGCCCTGACGGCCGGACCGGCCGCGCAGCTGGTTGTCGATCCGGCGCGACTCGTGCCGCTCCGAGCCGACCACATAAAGGCCGCCGAAGCCAACCACTTCCTCGTGCTCCTCGGCAACCGCCTTGCGCGCCTTGTCCACCGCGCCCGGCCAGGCCGCCTCGTAGTCCTCCGGCGTCTCGGTCGGCGACAGCCCGCGGTTGTGCAGCTCCTCGTTGGCGATGAACTCGGGGTTCCCGCCGAGCATGATGTCGGTGCCGCGGCCTGCCATGTTGGTGGCGACGGTGACCGCGCCCTTGTGCCCGGCCTTGGCGATGATCGCGGCTTCCTGCTCGTGGTACTTGGCGTTCAGTACCTGGTGCGGGATGCCCTTGCGCTTGAGCAGCTTGGAGACCAGCTCGGACTTCTCCACGCTGGTGGTGCCGACCAGCACGGGCTGGCCTGCCTCGTTCCTGCCCACGATGTCGTCGACCAGCGCGTCGAACTTGGCGTCCTCGGTCTTGAAGATCAGGTCGGACTCGTCGGTCCTGATCATCGGCATGTTCGTCGGGATCGGCACGACGCCGAGCTTGTAGGTCTGGTGGAACTCGTTGGCCTCGGTGAGCGCGGTACCGGTCATCCCGGAGAGCTTCTCGTAGAGCCTGAAGTAGTTCTGCAGCGTGATCGTGGCCAGCGTCTGGTTCTCGTCCTTGATCTGGACGCCTTCCTTGGCCTCCACGGCCTGGTGCATACCCTCACTCCACCGGCGGCCGTGCAGGATCCGGCCGGTGAACTCGTCCACGATCAGGACCTCGCCGTTCATCACGACGTAGTCCTTGTCCTTGTGGTACAGCTCCTTGGCCTTGATCGCGTTGTTCAGGAAGCTGATCAGCGGGGTGTTGACGTTCTCGTACAGGTTGTCGATGCCCAGCCAGTCCTCGACCTTCTCCACGCCTGACTCGAGGATGCCGACGGTCCGCTTCTTCTCGTCCACCTCGTAGTCGCCGTCGCCCTCCTCGCCGCGGCGCAGCCTCGGGGCGATCTTGGCGAACTCCCGGTACCACATGCTGTTCTCGTCAACCGGGCCGCTGATGATCAGCGGGGTCCGCGCCTCGTCGATGAGGATCGAGTCCACCTCGTCCACGATCGCGAACGCGTGCCCGCGCTGCACGCACTCCTCGAGCCCCCAGGCCATGTTGTCCCTGAGGTAGTCGAAGCCGAACTCGTTGTTCGTGCCGTAGGTGATGTCGGCGGCGTACTGGACCCTGCGGATGTCGGTGTCCATCTCGGACAGGATGCAGCCGACCTCGAGACCCAGGAAGCGGTGCACCCGGCCCATCCACTCGGCGTGGAACTTTGCCAGGTAATCATTGACGGTAACGACATGCACGCCGCGCCCGCCTAGCGCGTTCAGGTACGACGGCAGCACGGCGGTGAGCGTCTTGCCTTCGCCGGTCTTCATCTCCGCGATGTTGCCAAGGTGCAGTGCGGCGCCGCCCATCAGCTGGACGTCGAAGTGCCGCTGCCCGAGCACCCTGGTCGATGCCTCGCGCACCGTGGCGAATGCCTCTGGCAGCAGGTCGTCAAGCGTCTCGCCGTCGGCATGGCGCTGCTTCAGCTCATCGGTCATGGCCCGCAGCTCGGCATCGCTGAGCGCGGCGAAGTCCTCGGCCACGGAGTTGATCTGGTCGACGATCCGGTTGAGCTTCCGCAGCGTGGCGCCCTCGCCAGCGCGCAGGACACGGTCGATGATGGCTGGCACTGTTGTCGCGCTCCTCGCGAATCGTCTTGATGCCTGGCCGGGCCGTCCTCAGCCCGCATCTCCGCCCCGTCACCGGGCCAGGAGGCGCTACGGTTGGCCGACAGACCGGCTTCCCTGTCATCGTAGGCGAGGCGGCCGACCATGCCGAGTCCGCTCGCAGGCATACGCCGCAGGGGGGCGGCTGTGCACCCCGAGGTGGCCCTGACCACAATGATAGGTGTAGCGGCGAGGTCGCAGGGAGGAGCAGTACGGATGGCACACGAGGTCAGGTCCGGCGTGAGCGACGCTGCCATGTCGGGGCCGGGCGGTCTTGCCGCAGCCGGGGCCACGTCGTCCGCCGCTGGGGCGTCGGCGGCGGAGCCAGCTCCGTTCGTCTCGCAGGTACCGGGAACGCCGACCTCCTTCCCCGCCTACCACGGGCGGCCGGTGTCCTGGGTCGCGGTCACCCTGATCATGGCCGGCTTCCTGGCCGGAGGGTTCGCCCTGATCTTCGGGCCGACCTGGGTCGTCTTCTGGATCGGCGTCGGCCTAGCCGTCGTCGGCGCCCTGACGGGGCTGGCCACGAACATCATGGATGACTGGTACTAAGCCGGATCCCTGACTGGCCGCCGGCCAGCCGGCCGCGGCTGTGGCCGGCCAAAATGTCGGCACCGGCGGGTAGCGTGACCGATCGTGGTAGCTGCTGCCCGGCCGGCCTCCAAGCTCAGCCTCAGCCAGGATGAAGCCCGGCTGCTCATGCTGCATGCGCAGGGCCTGATCGGCAGCCAGGCCAGGCGCGGTGGCGTGCCGGTCATGCTGCGGCGGCTCGGCGCGGTCCAGCTCGACACGATCAGCGTGCTGGCCAGGTCGCACGAGCTCGTCGCGTACGCCCGGCTCGGCCCGGTCGGGCGGGCGAAGGTGGAGCGGGCCTACTGGCATCCGACAGTGCCGCAAGCCTTCGAGTACTGGTCGCACGCGGCATGCGTGCTGCCGATCGAGGAGTGGCCGTACTACGCGTTCCGGCGGCGCGGCTTCCGGGCCAGGGGGATGCGCTGGCACCAGAGCCATCCCGATGCCTGCGCCGCGGTGCTCGCGAAGATCAAGTCCGCTGGCCCGGTGACCACGACCGAGCTCGGCGGCGCCAAGAACGGCGGGCCGTGGTGGGACTGGTCGGAAGCCAAGATCGCGGTGGAGTGGCTGCTGGACACCGGCGACGTGATCTGCGTGCGCAGGACCGGCTGGCGCCGGGTGTACGACCTGCCGGAGCGGGTGCTGCCGGACGCACTGCTCGGCGCCGAGCCGTCCGACCAGGATTGCCTGACCAGGCTGGCCGCGGTCGCCGCCCGTGCCCTCGGCGTGGTCACCGAGGCTGACCTGGCCGACTACCACCGGATCAGCTACCGCGGCGCGGAGCTGCGGCGGGACGGCCAGGCCCTGTCTGCCGCGGCAGCAGCCGAGGCCGCCGGGCTGGTCCCGGTCGAGATAGCCGCGGCCGGCCAGGGCAAGCCGGCCAGGGCCTGGGCCGATCCGGCGGCGATCGACGGCGGGGTGCCGGCCGGCCGGCACCGGACCACGCTGCTGTCGCCGTTCGACTCGCTGATCTGGCACAGGAAGCGGACCCAGCGGGTGTTCGGCTTCGAGCACAGCCTGGAGGCGTACGTGCCGGCCGACAAGCGGGTGCACGGCTACTTCACGATGCCGCTGCTGGCCGGCGGCCGGCTGGTCGGCAGGGTGGACCCGGCACGGGACGGGCGGACCCTGGTGGCCCGCAAGCTCTCGCTGGACACGGCCAGGGCGACCGAGCCGATGGCACGCGCGCTGGTCGAGGCGGCATCCTGGGTCGGCTGCGACAGCGTGCGGGTCGAGCAGGTGCAGCCGCCGGCGCTGGCGCCGCGGCTGCGGGCAGCGCTGGCCGGGCTCGGCGGCTGACCGCCTTCACTCCTCGCCGGAGAACCGCTCCCAGGCCGACTGGCGGGTCATGCCGAGCGCGGCCCCGATCCTGGTCCAGGTGATCCCCTGGCGGCGGCCTTGCCGGACGAAGCTGGTGAGCTGCTGCTCGACCTGCGCGCTCGCGGCCGCGACCCGCGGCAGGTGCGCGAGCAGCTCCTCATCAGACAGCTCGATCTTCCGCACCAGCTCGCGCGGCTCGCCGACCGGCGGCGCCGCGATCAGCTCGGTGCAGAGCGCCACGCACTCGTTGCAGATGAACACGCCTGGACCGGCCACCAGCCTGCCGACCTCGGTGCTCGGCTTGGCGCAGAACGTGCAGGCCATCACCGGCTCGGCAGCCGCCGGCGCGGACGCTGCGGAAGTGGCTGAAGATTGCATGCCGGGCTCCGTTCGGCTGACCGGTGTTGTCAGGCGCTACCTTACGGCGTCAGGCCCAGCCTGACAAGCACGGTCAGCCGAACTCGATCAGCTTCTCCCTGACCGCCACCATCACGGCCTCCATCCTGGAGTGGATCTGCAGCTTCTCCAGGATGTTCCTGACGTGGTTCTTGACGGTGTTCTCCGAGATGAACAGCTCCTTGGCGATGTCCTTGTTGTTCATCCCCCTGGCCACCAGCCGCAGCACCTGCATCTCGCGCTCGGTCAGCCTGGGTACCGGCACCTGCTGGCTGCGCTCTCCCTCGTCCCGCCTGGCCAGCGCGGCAAACTCGGTGAGCAGCTTGCCGGCCATCGACGGGTTGATCAGCGACTGCCCGCCGTGCACCGCGCGGACCGCGTCGGCCACCTCGTCGAGCGGGATGTCCTTCAGCAGGTAGCCGCTCGCCCCGGCCTTGATCGCCTCGAACTGGTCCTCTTCCTCGTCACTGATCGTGAGGATGACGATCTTCGCGCTCGGCACGACCTCCTTCATCGCGCGGCATGCCTCGATCCCGCTGCTGCGCGGCATCCGGATGTCCATCAGCACCACGTCGGGCAGCGCCTCGCCGGCCTTCTGCACGGCCTCGGACCCGTCGCTCGCCTCACCGGCCAGCTCAATGTCGGTCTCGTCAGCCAGCACCATCTCAAGGCCGCGCCGGAACAGGGCATGATCGTCGACGATCATCGTCCTGATCGGCTCGGGCCGGTCCTTGGCCGCGGCCTTTGCCCCGGCATTGCGGCGCATGCTGCATTCCTCTCTCGACGGCCGGCTCCCGCTCCCCGGCCCGGCCTGCCGGAACATGACCCCGCTCTGCCCGTGCCTGCACTCTGACCGACGCCGGAC
>JASHQL010000254.1 GCA_030039155.1 Streptosporangiaceae bacterium
ACCGCGAACCGGCTCATCACCTCGAGTGCCGCGATCGCGTTCTCTTCCCGCACGGTGACCGAGCCGCCGGTCAGCCGGGTGCTGATGATCCGCTTGCCAGTGACGTCGCTGAGCGCGAGCTCGGTCGCGGTCCGGCCGTTCGGTGCGGCGGCCGCCGGTCCGGCGAGCGGCCGCACCGGCTCGAAGTAGACCCGAGCGGCTGGCTCGCTGACCAGCTCGCGCTCCGGGTAGCGAAGCGCGGTCAGCTTGCCGCCGAAGACGCAGCCGGTGTCCACGCAGATCGTGCCGTTCAGCCACTCAGGATCCGGTACCGGCGTGTGCCCGTAGACCACCATCGCGGCACCGCGGTAATCCCGCGCCCACGGGTAGCGCACCGGCAGCCCGAACTCGTCGGTCTCGCCGGTGGTGTCGCCGTACAGCGCGAACGACCTGACCGCGGCGGATGCGCGGCCGTGCATGGCGGCAGGCAGCCCGGCATGCGCGACGACCAGCCTGCCCTGGTCCAGCACGAGGTGGGCGAGCAGGCCGTCGAGGAACGAGGCGGCCTGCTCGGCGAACCCGCCGGGCTCGGCGGCGAGCTGGGCCAGGCTCTGCGCCAGGCCGTGCCCGATCGTGACGTGCCGCCCGCGCAGCGCCCTGACCAGCTTCACCTCGTGGTTGCCGGCCACGCACAGCGCGCTGCCAGCCTCGGTCATGCCCATCACCAGCCGCAGCACAGCCGGGGTAGCCGGACCGCGGTCGACCAGGTCGCCGACGAACACCGCGGTACGCCCGGCCGGATGGCTGGCGCCGCTGCCGTCGGCCGCCAGCTGGTAGCCGAGCCTGGTCAGCAGCCGGACCAGCTCGCCATGGCAGCCGTGCACGTCGCCGATGATGTCGAATGGCCCGTGCAGGTCCTTCTTGTTGTTCCAGAGCGGCTCGCGGCCGAAACTCGCCGCCTCGACCTGCGCCTCACCGTCCAGCACGATCACCCGGTGGAAGCCTTCCCTGCGCAGCCCGCGCAGCGAGCGCCTGAGCTGGGCGTGCTGCTGGCGCAGCACATGCGGGCCGAATGCGCGGTCGGGCCGCCCGGCGTTGCGCGCGGCGCAGACCCGTTCCGGCACGTCCAGCACGATCGCGATCGCCAGGACATGCTGGGCCTTTGCCAGCGCGACCAGCGGGCGCCTGGCCTCTGGCTGCACGTTGGTCGCGTCGACGACGGTGAGCCGGCCGGCGCCCAGCCGCTTGCCGGCGATGTAGTGCAGCACGTCGAAGGCGTCGCCGGTGGCGGACTGGTCGTTCTCGTCGTCGCTGACCAGGCCGCGGCAGAAGTCAGAGGAGATCACCTCGGTCGGCAGGAAGTGCCTGGCGGCGAAGGTCGACTTGCCGGATCCGGTCACCCCGATGAGCACGACAAGCGAGAGCTCGGGCAGCATGAGCTGGCTCATCGCGTGAACACCGCCAGCTGAGTCGGGCAGCCCGCCCGCCCGTCGGCCGGCCCGACGCCGGACAGCCGCACCTGGTAGCCGTGCCGTGCCGCGACCGTGCCCGCCCAGTCGGCGAATTGCGCCCTGGTCCACTCGAACCTGTGGTCGGCGTGCCGCAGCTGGCCGGCCGGCAGGCTCTCGAACAGCTCGTTGTACTCCGCGTTCGGCGTGCTGAGCACGATCAGGCCGGGCCTGGCGCGGCCGAACAGCACCTGCTCGAACGCGGCGAGCCTGGACGGCTCAATGTGCTCGATGACCTCTACCACGGCGGCTGCGTCGTACCCGGCAAGCCGCTCGTCTGTGTAGGTGAGCGAGCCGTGCAGCAACTCGACCCGCTCGGCTGCGCGCGGTGACATCCGGTCGATCCGCAGCCGCCGCGCCGCCTTCTGCACCGCCGCGTAGGACACGTCCATCCCGGTGACATGCTGCACGCTGGCAAGCTTGAGCAGCGCCGCGATCAGCTTGCCAGAGCCGCAGCCGAGGTCGAGCACCCGCCGCGCGCCCGCCGCGCCGATCAGCTCGGTCACCGCCGCGATCCGCTGCTCGTGCAGGCCAGGGCTCCGCTCCGCGGTGCGGCCGGTAATCGCGCGCTCGACCGCCGCCTCGGCTTCGTCGCTTGCCGCGTCGGTGCTGTCTGGATCGGCCACCTCGTCGGCAACCAGCCTGGCCAGCGCGTCCCTGGTGAGCTGGCGGTCGTGCCGCAGGTAGCGCCTGGCAATCAGCTCGTGCTCCGGATGCTGGGCCAGCCACTGGCCGCCGCGGCGCAGCAGCTTGGCCACCTCGGGCGCGCCGACCCAGTAGTGCTTGTCGTCGTCAAGCACCGGCAGCAGCACATACAGCTGCTCGAGCACGTCACGCAGTACCGCGGTCGTGGTCAGGGTCACCGCGAGGTAGCTGCTGTCGCCCCAGTCAGGGAACTGCGGGTCGAGCGGCAGCGCGGTCGCGGTGACGCCGTAGCCGAGCGGCTCGAACAACCGGCGCAGCAGCGGCTCGCCGCCGCGGCAGGGCAGCACCGGCAGCCAGATCTGCAGCGGGATCTGGGTCGAGGCAAGCGCTGGCCGCTCCTTGCAGCGGCCGGTCATCGCGGTGCCGAACATCCGGCCGAGCGCGACCGAGAGAAACGACGAGGCAACGTAGGGCCGGTCGTTCACGTACTGCCAGAGCCCCGCTTGCCTGGTGTGGCCTGCCCGCCTGACCAGCGCAACCGGGTCGACCTCGAGCAGCAGCGCTGCCTGGCAGCGGGCCGCGGTTGCCTCGGCGAACAGCACGTGCGCGGTACCGAAGCCGACATCGGCCGTGTGCATCCTTGCCGGGTTCTTGTGCAGCAGGTAGCCGAGGTCGGTGGCCGGCTCGATGGTGGTCGCGATCGTCAGGAGCATGTCTGACACTCCTGACTCGTGCCCCGGATTGCCGACTCAGGTTAGCCGACCGGATATGCCGGCGGCATCGGGGTTTTTCGGCGTTCCGGCAGGTCGCGGGGCGTTTAAACGGAGGTTGCCGCCGATTAGGTTCGGCAAAAATTGCCCGACGAACAGGTGGAAACTATTCCAGCGGAACATCTCGCCCCCGTACTATGCCGGTCAACCGCCGCACGGTGGCCATCTCGGGTTTGGGGGGTTTGTGCTACTCCGCAGGGCTTATTCGGTGCCGGAGAACATCACCATGTTCGGCGCCTGCGCCGCCCTCGTCGGAACGGTCTATCCGACCATCATGGCGCACACAGGCGGGCAGGGCCTGCCCTGCCCGCTGCGCACGCTGACCGGCGTGCCCTGCCCGTTCTGCGGTCTGACCACCGCAACGGTCGCGCTGACCCACGGCCAGTGGCAGACAGCGGCAAGCACGAGCCCGCTGGTCTACCTCGTGGGCGGCCTGGTTGTCTGCACCGCCCCGGTGCTCGCGGCCAGGGCCGCCGGGCTCGCCAAGCCGCCGAAACCGTGGTCACAGCAGGCGCGTAACCGCACGAAGAAAGCCGTCATCGGGGTGATAGCCCTCAGCTGGATATTCCAGTTGCACCGGTTCGGTTTCCTGTAGGTCGTGCCCGCCGAGCCCTGAGCACGAGATGACGAAGTAACCCCTCCCAGCCAGAAAGGCTTTCCGTGACCACGCAACCCCCGGACCCGTCCAATCAGGGTCAGTTCTCTAGCCAGCCGACGCAGGGCATGTACCAGCAGCCCCAGTACGGTCAGCAGCCGTACCAGGGCCAGCAGCAGCCGGGCCAGTACCCGACGCCGGGCGCCTACCCTGGCGCGCCACAGCAGGCCGGCTACGGGGCGCCGGCCGACCCCAGCCAGTACTCGGACTGGGCGACCAGGGTCGGCGCGTACCTGATCGACATCGCGCCGATCGTCGTCCTGGTCATCATCGGGGTGATCCTGCACAACATCGCGATCGCCCTGATCATCGACCTGGCCTGCCTGGGCTGGACCGCCTACAACCGGTGGTACCAGGCCGGCACCACCGGCCAGTCGCTTGGCAAGAAGACGCTCGGCATGAAGCTCATCAGCGAGTCGACCGGCCAGCCGATCGGGCCGCTGATGGCGTTCGTCCGCGACATCTGCCACTTCGTGGATAGCGTCATCTGCTACGTCGGCTACCTGTTCCCGCTGTGGGACGCCAAGCGCCAGACGCTCGCCGACAAGATCGTGTCGACAGTGGTGGTACCTGCGCCGAAGCAGTAGCTGTGCAGGCCGGGCAGGCTGGCGGGACGACGTCCGCCAGCCTGCCCGGTTGGCCCTTGGCTACTTGCCCGATCCCGCGGTGACCAGGCTGGCAGCCGCCTTCGCCGCCGCCTGCACCTCGGCGATCCCGGCCGCCTCGCTGTCATGGTGATTCGACAGCACCGCGATCAGCAGCGTCTGGCCGGCGTGCCTGACCACGCCGATGCTGTTGATCACCCACAGGTCAGGGTCGGGCAGCCAGCCGTTCTTCACCGCCGGATCGGTGTCGGGCGACGCCACCACCGGGACGCCCCACCGCTGGTCCGCCTCGACGTCGCGCATCAAGCCCAGCTCATAGTCGCGTGACGCGTCGGTGAGCACCGACTTGGCCGAGACAAGATCACGGAGCAGGTGCAGCTGGTCCACCACGGTGGTACTGGTCAGGCCCCAGTATCCGCCCTGGCCAGGCCAGGTATCCCGCAGCCCGAGCGACTCGTTCGCCGCGGCGACGCCGGTGGCGCCGCCGACGATGTTCCACAGGTCGCTCGCCGCGTCGTCGTTGCTGTTCTCGATCATCGTGGTGGCCAGCTCGGTCTCGTCCTCGGACAGCGGCGTGCCGGCCCGCTGGTGCTGCAGCAGCAGCGTCGCAAGGATGTCGGCCTTGACGATGCTGGCCGTGTGGAAGTGCTCGCGCCGGTGGTAGAGCGCCCGCGTGCCGGTGGTCAGGTCCACGATGCCGACGGCCAGGTTGCCAGGGTAGGCGGTCACGATCGGCCGCAGCGCCTGCGCCAGCCGCTCGGTCAGGCTCAGGTCGTTGACGGCTGAGGTGGACCCGCCGCCTGGCTGGCCGGCCCGGTGGGCCGTCCGCCCGGTCAGCCGGTGCACGGCGGGCGCGGGACCGCGGCCGTGCCGCGCGGCCGGCTGGGTCCCGTGCTTGACCGCGGAAATGACGGCCGCCACCACGAAGCCGGTCATGACGCCGAACACGATGGCGAAGGCCACTCCTTCCCAGGCCTTCAGCCGCCCCGCGTGGGCAGGGCCGCGGCTCACTGACGTCCCCCGCGCATGTGCTGCTCCCCCGCAGGCCGCAGCGGCCTGCCAGCATGATTTGCGCTGCGTCCGTTCTATTGCGCTCAGGGATTACCAATTTGCGCGAATGACCGGACTCGCTGATCCCCCGATTTCGAGACCCAGTATTCAGCCTGCGCCGCTCGGGTAGCAAGGATTTCTGAACTCTTGCTACACAATTCCTGAGCCCTTTTTAGGGCGGCCGGTCCAGCCCGCCTACCAGTACCGCACCGTGAGTCCAGTTAGCCAGTTGACGTGCACATATGCCCGGCGAGCTCGGTGTGGCCTGAATGACCGGAAGCTGGTCTCGGATTTGCCAGAGCGACCACGCCCGGCGATAGGCAGTTGTGTGCCGGTTCTCGTTTCCGGCAAAATGCGCGCCGTCACCTGCCAGCGCCGCGCCGCGGCCGCCATCGCCGGCGTGGAAGCTGTTCTGCGCCTCATGCAGCCGGGCAAGCAGTGCCAGCGCGCTGGATCTGTCCATAGTCTTGTGTCCTTTCCAGGACCTGCCGTTCGTCGTCTGGCTGAGATTCGCCGACAGAAAGAGGCAAGCAATGAGTCTTCCCCGCGTCGTGTCAGCGAGCGAGTGGCGCACCGCCTGCAAGAGCCTGCAGTCCGCCGAGGAGCGGGCGGCGACCCTGCTCAACGAGGCCGCCGAGCAGCGCCGTCAGCTGCCAGCCACCAGGGTCGAGAAGCAATATGTCCTGCAGGGGCCTGCGGGCAAGGTCAGCCTGGCCGACATGTTCGAGGGCAGGCGCCAGCTCATCGTCCAGCACTTCATGTTCGACCCGGCCTGGGACGAGGGCTGCCCGGTCTGCTCGTACCAGGCCGACAGCGTCGGCGGTGGCCTGGCGCACCTGCACGCGCGCAACACCACCTACGCCGCGGTGTCCCGCGCGCCGATCGGCAAGATCGAGCAGTTCCGGCAGCGGATGGGCTGGTCGTTCCCCTGGTACTCGGCCGAGGGCAGCGACTTCAACTACGACTTCCACGCCACCAACGACGAGAACGTCGCGCCGATCGAGTGGAACTTCATGACCAAGCAGGAGCTGGTCGACGCCGGCCTGCCGTACTTCGCGCGGCCAGGCGAGCAGGGCCTGGTCAGCGTCTTCTACCGGGACGGCGACGACGTCCTGCTCAGCTACTCCGGCGGTTTCCATGTCATCGACCTGCTGTGCACCACCGACCAGCTGCTGAACCTCACCCCGCTGGGCCAGCAGCGCGAAGACGTGGAACTGCGACATCACGACAAGTACTGACCGTCAGTCGGGCGGCATCGCCAGCTCGAGCCGCTGCAGCCGGTCCTGGTCGGCGATGATGTCGATCGCCGTGATCTTGCGCTCGGGACTTGCTGTCAGCACCAGCACGATCTCAAGCCGGCCGGCCGGCGCGTACACGATGCCGACCCCGCCATCGACCATGGCGAGACCGGACTGCGCCGCCCGGTCCGACGACAGCATCGCGCCCTTTGCCACCTGGGCGGCGCCGCGCAGGGTCGCGGGCCTGCCGGATGGCGTGGTGCCAGCGTCGGCGGTCAGCACGACGTCGGCGTCAAGCAGCGCGACCAGCGCCGCCATGTCGCCGCCACGGGCCGCGGCCAGGAACGCGTTCGTCACCTCGCGCTGGCGGGCCAGGTCAGCCGCCCGGTCCGGGCTCGGCGCCCCGCGCACCCGGCGCCTGGCCCGGCTGGCGAGCTGCCTGGCCGAGTCGGCTGACCGGCCGAGCACGGCGCCAAGCTCGCCGAACGGCATCGCGAACATGTCATGCAGCACGAACGCCAGCCGCTCCGCCGGGGTCAGCGTGTCCAGCACCACCAGCAGCGCCAGGCCGACCGAGTCGGCCAGCTCCGCCGCTTCCTCAGGATCAGCCGGCAGGCTAGCCGCGGCTCCGCCGGCCGCCGACCCGGCCCTGGCAGCCGCCTCGGCGGCGCCTGGCCAGCTATTGCCGACCGGCTCCTCCTGCCGGTACCGCCTGGATCGCAGCATGTTCAGCGCCACCCGCGCGACCACCGTGGTCAGCCAGCCGCCGAGGTTCTCGATGTCGCTGGCATCGGCGCTGGTCAGCCGCAGCCAGGCGTCCTGGACCGCGTCCTCGGCGTCGGTCGCAGAGCCGAGCAGCCGGTATGCCACGGCGCGCAGGTGGTCCCTGTGCTCCTCGAACCGGTCGGCGAGCCAGTCGCTGTCGGTCATGGTCACGTTCCCCTGCTGCCCGGTGTCATCACGCTGACACCCGGCAGCCTTGTTTCGTGACGGCCACGGCAGGCCTCGCGACCGGTCCTCGGGTACTTCAGCCGGTGCGGGCCACGGGTACCTCAGCCGGTGCGGTCCTCGGGTACCTCAGCCGGCCCGGGCCGCGGTGACCGCCACCGTCGTGTAGGACATCGTGAAGCTGCCGCCAATCGCGTCAATTGCGTCGCCGACCGCCGCGGAGAGCACCGCCAGCTGGTCGGCCGGCATCCTGGTGAGGCCGCCGAGCGTCGGCAGCTGATCCAGCCACTGGTCCCTGGTGTAGTCGCGCTGCCACGCGAACTGCCACTGCTCGGGCTCGGTGAACCCGCCGGCCTTGCGGATCCCGTCGGCAATCTTGGCAAACAGCGGCTGGTAGCCGTCAAGCGCCGACCCGGTGAAC
>JASHQL010000255.1 GCA_030039155.1 Streptosporangiaceae bacterium
GCTGCGGCTGATCTCGGCGAGCAGCCGCCCCGACACCAGCGCCGTGCCCTCCTGCTCGGTGGTGACCGGCACGGTCGCCTGGGCGGAGACGTCATAGTCGAAGCTGGACAGGGTGAGGTCAGCGCCAGCCTGCAGCCTGATCCCGGCAAGTACCGGCACGGCCGGCCTGGCCGGCAGTGCCCTTGCGGTCCACGCCACGGCCTCGGCCAGCACGTCGCGGTCTAGGACGATCTTCACTGGTGGGTGCCTCCTGTGTTCAGCCCGTGCGCTGGCGGGGAGCAGCCCGGCCAGTGCGAGCCTGCTTTTGGTGTGCAGTAGGTATCAGAAACAAGAGCGGTAGTCGTAATAGGTTCGGTGGACGCTGGGGATATCCGGCCTCTGGCCAGGTGACTGGCGCACGCGCGTCCACATGCCCTGTGGCTGACGGCAGGCCGGGTGCCACGGGCTTGTGCACGAGCGCCGGCAAGCTGCCGGACACCGCGGCGTTACTCCACCGATGGCCGGAGTTATCCGCCGGCTGTCCCAAGCTCATCCACAGACTTGTCCACAGCCTGTGTGCGCCCAATGTGCACGCCTGCGAAGTTCTGTAGTCAGCTGACCACTGAGAGTCATTCGGATTTGGCGGTGCCGTCGGCCGGGTCACAGCGCTCACCCTGACAGTGCCTGCTGCTTGATCCGGTTGGTGAGCTCGGTGACCTGGTTGTAGATGGACCGGCGCTCGGCCATCAGCGAGCGGATCTTCCGGTCGGCGTGCATGACCGTGGTGTGGTCGCGGCCGCCGAACTGCTGGCCGATCTTGGGCAGTGAGAGGTCGGTGAGCTCACGGCACAGGTACATGGCGATCTGCCTGGCGGTGACGAGCACCCGGGACCTGGAGGTGCCGCACAGGTCGTCGATGGACAGGCCGAAGTAAGACGCGGTCTGGCCCATGATCGTGGAGGCGGTGATTTCCGGCCCGTGCGCCTCGGGGATCAGGTCCTTGAGCACGAACTCGGCGAGCTGCAGGTCGACAGACTGCCGGTTCAGGCTGGCGAACGCCGTCACCCGGATCAGCGCGCCCTCGAGCTCACGGATGTTGGTGGAGATCCTGCTCGCGATGTACTCGAGTGCCTCAGGCGGGGCGTTCAGCCGGTCCTGCACCGCCTTCTTGCGCAGGATCGCGATCCTGGTCTCGAGTTCCGGCGGCTGGACGTCGGTAAGCAGGCCCCATTCGAACCTGCTGCGCAGCCGGTCCTCGAGCGTGACCAGCCGCTTGGGCGCGCGGTCGGAGGAGATGACGATCTGCTTGCTGGCGTTGTGCAGGGTGTTGAAGGTGTGGAAGAACTCCTCCTGGGTGCCTTCCTTGTTCTCCAGGAACTGGATGTCGTCCACCAGCAGCACGTCGACGTCGCGGTACCTGCGCCTGAAGCCGTCCTGCTTGCCATCCCTGATCATGTTGATGAAGTCGTTGGTGAACTCTTCCGAGCTCACGTACCTGACCTTGAGTCCCTGGTAGAGGCTCTGCGCGTAATGCCCGATGGCGTGCAGCAGGTGCGTCTTGCCCAGCCCGGAGTCGCCGTAGACGAACAGCGGGTTGTAGGCCTTGGCCGGGCCCTCGGCGACCGCGACGGCGGCGGCGTGCGCGAACCGGTTGCTGGAGCCGATCACGAACGTCTCGAACGTGTACTTCGGGTTCAGCCGCGCCTGCACCGGCCGGGTGGCTGGCTGGGCCGGCGGCATGCTGGCTGGCCTGCCGAGCGGCGGCACGCCGCCCGAGGCCTGGTCCTGGGTCGCCGAGCCGGCGTCGGCCGGCGGCAGGCCTGCCTGGTGCACGGGGTCGGCGGCAGGCTCTGAGCCGTTGCGCGCGGCGGCCGGCAGTGCCGGAGCCGCGGGCATGCCGAGGCCGTGGCCGGCCAGGCCGGCCGATCCATAGTCACCGGCCAGCTGGCCGAGCGAGGCTGCGCTGGTCGCGGCGGCGTCATGTGGAGCCTGGGCAGGCACCGCGCCCTGGGGCAGGCCTGGCTGCTCGGCGGCAGCCGGACCAGGCACCGCGGTGGCAGCCGGGTCGATGGTGACCGCGAGCTGGATGCTCTTGCCGAGCTCGCGGGACAGCGCGTTGGTGATCAGGGCACGGAGCCGTGTCTCGAGCTGTTCCTTGACGAACTCGTTCGGCGCCGCGATCAGCGCGGTGGTTTCGACCAGGCCAAGCGGCCTGGTCAGCTGCAGCCAGGCACGCTGGTGCGGCTCGATCTGCATGTCAGCAAGGTCGGCCAGGGACCTGGCCCACACGTCGGTGAGGTCTTCGTCGCTCACAGGACCGTCACCTCGCGCCCCCCACATATGATCAACAGGTTTTTCCACAGCATGTGCACGTGGCACGGCGGGCAAAGTATCCGGATCTGGCGATGGCTCGCCGGATTGGGTACCCGGGCCCAGCGTCTCCGTGCCGCGCGGCGGGCGGAGGCTATCCACAGCCTAGGGCTGGCGCCAGCGGGCCGCCGCGTTTTCCGCCGGACGTATGCCGTGCGGGCCCGGCGCCGCGGTAGCGGCTGACGGTGATCGGCCCGGCTGGCAACGGCTGCAGGCAGCCGGCGTTCCGCCCTGGCCGGCGCCCGGCCGGCCGGTCGTGACCTGGCACAGTTTGACCGCGCACCTGGGCGCCGCGTACCGTGGTGCAATCCGGATCGCACCGGTGCGGCTGCTGCGCGGCCTCAGCACCTATCTCGCAGCCGTAGATGCTTATCAGCCGTACCTGGAGTTCCAGTGAGCAAGCGCACGTTCCAGCCGAACAACCGCCGTCGGGCGAAGACGCATGGCTTCAGGCTGCGTATGCGGACCCGCGCGGGCCGGGCCATTCTTGCCGCGAGGCGGCGGAAGGGCCGCGCCCGCGTCAGCGTCTGACGGCCGGGCTGCGACCAACAGGTGACACGCCATGCTGCCCGCGGCCGCCAGGATGCGGCGGAGCGCGGAGTTCAAGCTTGCCAGGGAGCAGGGGCGCAAGGCCGGTAAGCCGCTGCTGTCAGCCCAGTACCTCGCGCGCGATGAGGATGCCGGGCCGGCGCATGTCGGGCTTGTCGTGAGCCGGGCAGTTGGCAATGCCGTCGTGCGGAACCGGGTCAGGCGGCGGCTGCGGCATCTGGCCCGCGGGTATCTGGAGTCGCTGCCTGGAGGTAGCCTGCTTGTGTTGCATGCTCGCCCACGGGCAGCTACCGCAAGCCAGGCGGACCTTGCCGCCGAGCTCGACCTGGTACTCAAGGCCCTGCTTGGGCCGACACAGCTTCGGCGGCAGGCTGGGGTTGTGAGCCGGTGACCAGGCCAGTGGCAGCGAGCGAGGGCAAGCAGTCAGCGGGCGCGGCGGCGCTGCTCGCGCTGCTGCGCTGCTACCGGCGGTTCATCAGCCCGCTGCTTGGCCCGCGGTGCAGGTTCTACCCGTCGTGCAGTGCCTATGCGATGGAAGCAGTTCAGGTACACGGAGCGTTGTACGGCACGTGGCTTGCGATGCGGCGGCTGAGCCGTTGCCATCCTTTCCACCCGGGCGGGCTCGATCCGGTCCCGCCGCGCCGGTCGGCGGCGCAGGCCGCCGGAGCCGCGGACCCGGAGCTGGGTGCGCAGGCAGGCGACCAGACTGACACCTCCGCTGCGGCGGGAACATATGCAGCCGGGCATGCGGATATGGCCGGGCAGAGCAAGGGAGCTAGCAGGTGAATCCGCTGAACCCGCTGTACGACGCGGTCGGCTGGATCGTCAAGCACATCTTTGACGTGCTGAGCCCGGCCCTGGGAGCCACGAGCGGCTGGACTTGGGCGCTGACGATCATCATCCTCGTGGTGTTCATGCGGCTGCTGATGGTGCCGCTGTTCATCAAGCAGATGCACACCACGCGCGCGATGAGCGCGCTGGCACCGCAGATGCAGGCGCTGCGGAAGAAGTACAAGAACGACAAGCAGACGCTCAATCAGGAGACGATGAAGCTGTACCAGGAAGCGGGCGTCAACCCGCTGATGGGCTGTCTCCCGATCGCGCTGCAGCTGCCGTTGTTCTTCTCGCTGTTCAGCGTGCTCCGCGAGATCGCGGAGTGGAAGCCGGGCACGCCGCTCAAATACGAGATCACCAGGCACATGGCGGCCAGCGCCCAGCATGCGAAGATCCTCGGCGCCTCGGTTGCCGACAAGGTGCTGTTCACCGGCACCACCTACGTGCCGCTGCACTCGAAGCTCGTGATCATCGGCGCCGTGCTGATCAGCATGCTGACCACGTACATGACGATCAAGCAGAGCATGAAGCGCGGCATGATGCCCGCGGCGACGCCGGACAACCCGATGGGTCAGTCGCAGAAGTACATGATGTACATCATGCCCTTCTTCGCGCTGACAGGGCTGTACTGGCCGTTCGGCCTGGTGCTGTACTGGGTGACCACCAACGTTTGGACGCTGGGCCAGCAGTGGCTGCTGTTCAAGCGGTACCCCTACACTCCGCCGGCTGCGGCGACGGCAGGCGGCGCGGGCGCGACGGTGCCGGCTGGCACGGCAGGCGC
>JASHQL010000256.1 GCA_030039155.1 Streptosporangiaceae bacterium
CGGACGCCCCGATGCGGACGCGCAGCGGACCAGGCCGGGCACGCCGGTGCCGGCCGCCAGGCCGGGCAACGGCATGCCGGCCGGTGACGGCGCGCGGCATGCCGCCACGACCAGGGACGCCAGCGACGACACCGACACCTCGGACAGCCTGCGGGCGATCTCGGAGTAACTAGCCAGGCACCTTGCGGCCGCGTTGCCCACGGCAGCGCGGCCGCAGGCTTTTCTCCCGGCTAGCCGGGCAGCATGTCGATCCGCCGCAGGATGACGCCCTCGCGCAGCGCCCACGGGCAGATCTCCAGCACCGGCAGCTCGAACAGGTCCATCGCCGCGTCCGCGACGACCGCGCCGGCCGCAAGCTGCGCCGCGCGGCCTGCCGACACGCCAGGCAGCTCGATCCGCTCGGCGACGCTCATCTTGGCCAGCCGCTCCGCGGTCTCGGTGATCGCCGGGTGCCGGATGACCCGCTTCACGAAGAACCCCTCGCTTGACGGCGCAGCGCCGGTGATCCTGGCCAGCTGCCTGAACGTCTTGGAGGTCGCCACCGCGTGGTTCGGCGGCCCGTCCCGCATGATCAGGCCCGCGGTGCTGGCGATCTCCGCCCGCACGTGCCTGCGCAGCTGCCTGACCTCGTCCGGGTTTGGCGGGTCGTGCTTCAGCCAGTCCCTGGTCAGCCGGCCGGCGCCGAGCGGCAGCGAGGTGGCGGCCGTGGGCTCCTCGTCCAGCCCGGTGGCGATCTCCAGCGAGCCGCCGCCGATGTCGAGCAGCAGCAGCCTGCCTGACGACCAGCCAAACCACCGGCGCGCGGCCAGGAACGTCAGCCTGGCCTCGTCCTGGCCGGGCAGCACCTTGATCGCGACGTCGGTCTCGGCCTCGACCCAGGCAAGCAGCTCGTCGCCGTTGGCCGCGTCGCGGACCGCGGAGGTGGCGAACGCCAGCATCTCCTGCACGCCCTTGTCCTCGGCGATCTGCAGCGATTCGCGGACAAAGTCGCGCAGCTCATCCGCGCAGTCTTCGGACAGCCGGTTCTGGCTGTCCAGGTGCTCGCCGAAGCGCAGCTCGGCCTTGTGCGAGAACGCCGGGATCGGCCGGCCGCCCTGATGGGCGTCGACGACCAGGAGGTGAACGGTGTTCGAACCGACGTCCAGGACCCCGAGTCTCATGGACGAACGCTACCTGGCAGGCAATATCTGCCGGGTCACCTGGCGTTGTGTTCGGTCAACGGACAGCGCGAGCAACCAGGCCAAGGGAGGCCGCCGTGAGCCAGTCAGCCAAGGACGAGATCAGGTACGAGCCAACCCGCAAGCGGATCCGCGCCTACCTCGCAGGTGAACTGGTGGCCGACACCAGGGCTGCCCTGCTGGTCTGGGAGGTGCCGTACTACCCGACCTACTTCCTGCCGGCCAGCGACTTCACCGCGGAGCTTGTGCCGACCGGCCAGCACGCCAGCAGGGCCGGCCTCGGCCGGGCCGAGGTGTTCACGGTCAAGGTCGCCACCGCGACCGCGGAGCACGCGGCGCGGCAGTTCACCGAGGCGCCGGCCGAGCCGCTGCGCGCCGCGGTCCGGCTCGACTGGGCGTCGATGACCGAGTGGCTTGAGGAGGACGAGCCGGTCTACACCCACCCGCGCGACCCCTACAGCAGGATCGACATCCTCGGCAGCTCCCGGCATGTCAGGGTCGAGCTCGACGGGGTGACGGTGGCCGACTCACGGCAGCCGAGGATCCTGTTCGAGACCGGCCTGCCGCCCAGGTATTACCTGCCGCTCAGCGACGTGCGGACCGACCTGCTCAGGCCGTCGCAGACCAAGACGCACTGCCCGTACAAGGGCACGGCAGGCTACTGGTCGGTGGACACCGGCAAGGGCGTGCACACCGACGTGGTGTGGATCTACCGGACGCCGCTGCCGGAGAGCCAGAAGATCGCCGGGCTCGCCTGCTTCTACGACGAGAAGGTCGAGGTGTACCTGGACGGCGAGCTGCAGCAGCGCCCGGCCACCCATTTCAGCTAGCGCGCCGCGCCCGCGGGCCAGCTACGCTACCGCCGTGCAGAAGCGGACAACTGCGGCGGCGGCGGCCGCGCTTGCTGCCCTGGTCACCGGATGCGGCAGCGGCGGCAGCAGCCCGTCCGGCACCGGCCCGCTGCGCGCGGACGGCCGGACCGGCGGCTCGGTCTCGGCCTGCGCCAGGCCCGGCCAGCCAGCGGCGTTCGGCACTGCCGCGTTCCGCAACGACGGCAGCAGCGCGGTGCGGCTTGACCGGGTCAGCCTGCGCGATCCGAAGAACCTGCGGCTGGTCGGCGTGTACGCCGTGCCGGGCCAGAACTCAGGGGTTGGCGCGATGCTTGGCTGGCCGCCCAGGTTCTTCTCGAGCCCGCCGCAGGCCTGGAACCAGCGCAAGCCGGTGCCCGGCTACCGGCTGCCGCCTGGCAAGTGGGTCACGTTCGTGGTCGGGATAGCAGCCAGCGGCAAGCCAGGCGGCCACAGCTCGGGCACGCTGATCGACTACCGGGCCGCGTCCGGCAGCTACCTGGCCACCGACCACGCGGCGCTCGTCGTCAACACCGGCAGCTGCCCGTAACCGGCAGTGCCGTGCCTGGACGCCCCGGTGCCGGCGCTCAGATGCTGGCCACCGAGGGGCCGCGGCTCGCGCTGATCCGCCCGGCGGCAGCCTCCGCCTCGGCCAGCACCCTGACGATGTTGCCGCTGGCCAGCTTCCCGCAGTCGGCCTCCGACCAGCCGGCGTCCAGCAGCGCCGCGATCAGCGCCGGGTAGCAGGACACGTCTTCGAGGCCCTCCGGTAGCTGGTCAACGCCGTCGTAGTCACCGCCGACCCCGATGTGGTCGATCCCGGCGACCTCGCGCACGTGCTGC
>JASHQL010000257.1 GCA_030039155.1 Streptosporangiaceae bacterium
CCCGGTGCTGCTGAAGGCCGAGATGTTCCAGCGCAGCGGATCGTTCAAGTTCCGCGGCGCCTACAACCGGCTGAGCCAGCTGACCCCGGCCGAGCGTGCCGCCGGGGTGGTGGCCTATTCGTCGGGCAACCACGGCGCCGCGGTGGCGCTGGCCGCCCGGCTGCTCGGGATCAGGGCGCTTGTCGTGTCGCCCGCCACCGGCTCGCCGGCCAAGCTGGCGGCGATCGAGGGATACGGCGCTGAACTGCACCGCTATGACCCGGCCAGCCAGCGCAGGGAAGAGGTGGCGGCTGCGCTGGCCGAGGAGCAGGGACTGGCCATCGTCCGGCCGTTCGACGACTACGAGGTGATGGCCGGGCAGGGCACCGCCGGACTCGAGCTGTCGGCGCAGTCCGGCGCCGGCGGCCCTGAGCTGGTGCTGCTGCCGGTCGGCGGCGGCGGCCTGGCCGCCGGGGTGTCCACCGCGGTCAAGGCGCTGCACCCGGCTGCCGACGTGATCGGGGTCGAGCCGGCCGGCGCGGACGACACCAGCAGGTCACTGCGGGCCGGCCGCCGGGTGAGCATCGAAGCTCCGGTGACCATCGCCGACGGGTTGGCGGCACACCAGCCGGGGCTACACACGTTCCCGATCAATCGCAGGCTGCTGTCCGACATCGTGACGGTGCGCGAGGAGTCCATCGTGGCGGCCATGCGATTCGCGCTGACCAGACTCAAGATCGTGGTGGAGCCGAGCGGGGCGGTGCCGCTTGCCGCGCTGCTGTCCGGGGCGGTGCGGGCGGCCGGGCGCAGGACCGTGGTCGTGCTGTCCGGCGGCAACGTGGACCCCGCGGTGCTGGCCGGGCTGCTTCAGGACCGCGCCGAGACGGACCTGTATACCGAGACGCCATCGGCTCGATAATCAAACCGGAAGCCGGTGCCGGCCAGGAAGCTGTACAGGCTTGGCGGCATCCGGGTCCGCCAGACCAGCACCCAGCCGACGTGCAGCGATCGGCTGTCGCGCCGGGCCGCGGCCAACTGCGGGCCGGCCTGGATCAGGCCGTCCTGCGCGCCGAGCAGGGCGACGTAGAACGGCTGCGCGGTGGCGTTCTCGATCTCCCTGGCGCCGACCCATGAGGTGAACGAGATCGCCCGCGGGTGGCCGTCGGCGGTCGCCAGCAGCAGCGCACCAGGCGCGATGATGTCGCCGAACTGGTTGAAGCCGCCCTGCAGGCCGAACGGCACGTCCACCACGATGGAGCCGGACTTGTCGGCGGCGATCGGCCCCGACAGCCGCGGCAGCGCGGTCGGCATCGTCGGCTGGGTGCCGCCCATCCCGGCCTCGAGCAGCGCCAGCGCGGTCAGCACGACCAGCACCGGCCAGGCCCTGCGGAGCAGCCACTGCACCCCGGCGCCGGCCAGCAGCGCGGCGCCGACCAGGCCTGGCAGGATGAACCGGTCCGACTCCCTGAAGATCGTCATGCCCGGCACATGCACCAGCCAGGTGTACGGCAGCAGCGCGGAGACCCTGAGCCCGCGCCAGCTGACTGCCACCGGCGCGTAGCTGTGCAGGCCGATCGCGAGGGTCGGCCCGAGCGCAAGCACCGCACCGCCAAGCCACAGCAGCCCGGCCAGCTTCGTGCCGCGCCGCCGCCAGCACGCGACCAGCCCGGTCAGCGCGAGCAGGCTCAGCGCCACGCCGAAGGTGGCGACCGCCTCGTGCGGCACCCGGTACTGGTACAACCTGGCGACCGCGCCGAGACCGTAGTTCCCGACCCTGGGGGACGGCGCGAAGAGGCCGGCCAGGCTGGCCCCGTACCTGACGTACCCGTGCTTGAGCGTGCCAGAAGGGAACGACACCTCGCGCGACGCTGCCGCCGTCACCATGGCAATCAGCTGCGGGCTGGCAATGACTGCGGTGCTGGCCGCTGCCGCCGCCACGATCTTGAGCCGCAGCCAGGAGAAGCCCCTGACCAGCCAGGGCGCCAGCACCAGGCAGGTCAGGATCAGGCAGATGACCGCGGACTCCTGGTCCACCAGCGGGCAGGCGCCGAGCACCAGGCCGAGCAGCACGCCGCCGCCGACCGTCGGCCGGCGGCGCAGCCTGATCGCGACCTCCAGGGTCAGCGGCAGGAACAGCGCGCCGATGGCGATGTTCAGGTGCCACCAGTCCTGGAAGACGAACGCGGTCGACAGGCCGAACAGCGCGCCCGCCGCGATCGCGCCGGTCAGTGCGGCGCCAGGAGGGAAGCCCCGCTGGCTTGCCATGCCCTGTGCCGCGCTGCGGGGACGACCCCGCTGGACCCCCCCGATCACGGTCGGCAGCCACAGGCTGGCCAGCCGGAACATGAGGTAGCAGGCGAGGCCGGGCACGACGATCGCGAGCAGGTTGAACGAGGCCGACGGGCCGAAGATCAGCGTGACCGGGGTCATCAGCACGCCGACCAGTGGCATGAACGTGTCGTAGGCCAGGCTGGTGCCGCCAGGCGCGGCCTGCAGGTGGGTGAACCAGGGGTTGCCCAGGTGCACGACCTGGTGTGCCACCCACCACAGGCTCCAGACGTACTGCGCCTGGTCGGTGTTGGCGGGCAGCCGGCCGGTCAGGTAGGACGCCCGCGGCCAGGTCAGCAGGATGCCGGCCAGCAGGTAGCCGAGCAGGATCGTGAGGTGCCTGGCCGCGCGATGCTGGGCCGTGGCGTGAAGCCAGCGGCCCGGCCGCCGCCTGACTCGCCCCGGCGGCACGTCGACGGCGGTGGCAGCGGTGGCGGCGGTGGCGGCGGTCGGCGGGCGTTCGGGGATGAGGCCAGTCCCTGGCAGGGGCTGGCCGGCTGGCGGCTGCCTGGCAGTCACGGCTTCATGTCCGCTGCGGTCTACGCCCCCGTCGCGACGGAACTGATCCCGCGGTCACCGTACCCAGCCAGCCGCCTGGCTGATCTTGGCACGGCTGGCCAAAAGGACCGGGTGATCATGGAGTCCAGCCGGTTATCACCGGCTGGTGCCCATGATCACCCGGTCGGGATGAGAGATCAGGCGGCCGCCGTGGCTAGCCGGGGACGCCAGCGAGCGCGTGCTCGAGCGCCTCGTCGGATAGCTGCAGGTCCTTCATCTCGCCGGACAGGTAGTCGCCGTAGGCGGCCAGGTCGAGCAGGCCGTGCCCGCACAGCGCGGTCAGGATGACCTTCTCCTCGCCGCTCTCCTTGCAGCGCAGCGCCTCCTCGATGGCCGCGGCGACCGCGTGGGTCGGCTCCGGCGCGGGCACGATGCCCTCGGTCCTGGCGAAGCGCAAGCCGGCCGCGAAGCACTCGGA
>JASHQL010000258.1 GCA_030039155.1 Streptosporangiaceae bacterium
TCAGCGAGATCGCCGGACTGCGGCTGGTGTCAGGCCCGGCTGGCAGCTAGCCGACCGCGGGCATACCGTGGACGGGTGAGCACCAGGCACGAACAGCGACGCAATGCGGCGTACCTCGTCACCGAGGCCAAGCCTGGCATGTCCGAGGACATCTCCAGGCGGCAGCGCCGGTACCTGATCATGATGGGCGTCCGCACCGTGCTGTTCATCACGGCCGTGCTGTTCTTCGTGAATCACCTGGGCTGGCTGACCGCGTTCCCGGCGGTCGGCGCCATCGTCATCCCGTACTTCGCGGTGGTGCTGGCGAACGGCGGCAGGGAGCCATCGGGCCGCGGCACGTTCCGCGCGTATGAGCCAAGGCTTCCCGATCGTTTCGAGCAGAAGAATGGCGAATCGGCGAGCACCATTCGCGGAACGGCAGAACCGCCGGGCGCCGCAGGCGGCTCAGAAACCGGCACACCGGGCAGCAGCGGAGTGCCTCCGCATAACGCCTGATCGGTCTGTGACTGGGGCGACAAACCGCGAACGCCAGCCACTATCAGCTATCCGACATGCTCAGATTGGCTCGTAGTCCGGTCTTGACGCACTAGGGGGAGGTTCGGTGTAACATGCATACCGGTGCTCTGGTCCCCCGCTGGGGCACCATTGCCGGCGTTCCGGGCCCCCGTCGGAGCGCCGATGAATGCGACGCCGGGTGGTTTGCCCCCGTAGCCACCCGGCGTCGCTCTATGTTCGTAGCCCCTTCGGGTCTACTTCCCTCAGGCTCGCAGTATTGGCCCGGGGGGAGACCCCCCGAGCCCCCCATCAGGGCCTGGCTTGCGCTTGGTGTGGCGCGTAAATGGAGCTAGCCCTCAGCAATCCGAGGGCTAGCTCTCAGGGATGTCGTTCGTTCGCTCTATTCGGTTTTGTTGAATTCGGCGATGGCGACGGCCATCATGGCCAGGCCCATCACGGCGACGATGCCGAGGGACAGCCAGAGCGGTACCGGCCAGCCGGCCCAGGTGATGCCGGGGGCCAGCCGGCTGTTGATGATGTGCGTGACGTAGGCCGGCAGGCTCAGGTGGCTGAACACCGCGTGCCGCATCGGGCCGACCACGTAGGTGAGCGGGTCGATCCTGGTCAGCACCGTCAGCCAGGCCGGCAGCCCGTTGAGCGGGTAGAGCGCGCCGGACAGGAAGAACAGCGGCATGACCAGCATCTGGGTCAGCGCCATGAACGCCTGGAACTGCTTGATCCTGGCCGCCATCATCACCCCGAACGCGGTCAGCGTGAACGACAGCAGCAGCAGCATGCCGATCAGCGACAGGATCAGCACCGGGTTGTACGGCACGTGCGCGAACCAGGCAAGCGCCAGGAAGATCACTCCCTGGAAGGTCGCGATGGTGGCGCCGCCCAGGCACTTTCCGACCACGATCGCGGCCCGGCTGACCGGCGCCACCATGATCTCCCTGAGGAACCCGAACTCCCGGTCCCAGACGATGGAGCCGGCCGAGAAGATCGCGGTGAACAGCGCCGACATGGCCAGCACGCCGGGGTAGATGAACGTCTTGAAGTCGAAGTTGGCCGAGTGCGGCAGGCTGCCGCCGGCCAGGTTGGACAGCCCGGTGCCGAGAATGAACAGGAACAGGAACGGCTGCACCAGCGACGTGATCGCGCGCAGCCGGTCGCCGCGGAACCTGATCAGCTCGCGCCGCCAGACGATGCTCACCGCGCGCAGGTCGTGACCGAGGCCGCGCTGCGGCACCGACACCCTGATGGCGTCGACCACGGCGCCTTCGTCGGCGACGACGGCGGGATCGGTTGTCTGCGTTGCCATCGCTACCGCCTCCCCGTGCGCAGCCTGTGCATGTTGCGCATGAACTCGTTGCCGGCGCCACCTTCGGCGTCCCTGATCGTGCTGCCGGTGTAGGACATGAACACGTCGTCAAGCGATGGCCTGGACACGCTGACCGACCTGATCGGAATGGCCAGCTCGGCGAACAGCCGCGGCACGAACTGCTCGCCTGAGGCGACCGCGAAGGTGACCGCGCCCTCGTGCATCGCCGCCTCGATCCCGAAGGCATCGGCAAGCGCCCTGATCGCCGCCTCGTCGTCGGCGGTATGGATCTGCACCCGGTCCTTGCCGATGCTGGCCTTGAGCGCCTCTGGCGTGTCGATCGCCACGATCTTGCCGTGGTCGATGATCGCGATCCGGTCGCAGTGCTCTGCCTCGTCCATGTAGTGCGTGGTCAGGAAGATCGTGATGTCCTCGCGCCGCTTCAGGTCGTTGATGTAGGCCCAGATCGACGACCTGGTCTGCGGGTCGAGGCCGACAGTCGGCTCGTCGAGGAACAGCACGTGCGGCGCGTGCAGCAGCCCCCTGGCGATCTCCAGCCTGCGCTGCATCCCGCCCGAGTACGTGCTGACCAGGCTGTCCTTCCGGTCCCACAGCCCCACCATGTCCAGGACCTGGCGCATCCGCGGCTCGACCGCGGCCTTGGCCACGCCGTACAGCTCGGCGTGGAAGCGCAGGTTCTGCGCGGCGGTGAGATAGGTGTCGAGCGTGGTGTCCTGGAAGACCAGGCCGATGTTGCGGCGCACCGCGTCGCGGTCGGCCGCGGCGTCGAACCCGGCCACGGTGGCCGTGCCCGAGGTGGCGTTGGCCAGCGTGCAGAGGATCTTGATGGTGGTGGTCTTGCCGGCGCCGTTCGGTCCGAGGAAGCCGAAGGTCTCGCCCCTGGCGACCGCGAAGTCGATGCCACGGACCGCCTCCACCTCGCCGTAGCGCTTGGTGAGGCCGGAGACGGAGATGACCGGCTCGCCGCCGCCGTCACCCAGGGCGGGCGCGGCGCCTGCGGTTGCCGCGGTTTCTGTGGTCACGCCTGCCTGCCTTTCTGGTTCCGATAGCTCCGAGGGTAACCGGCAGCCGGCCGGGCCTGCCCGGCCGACTGCCCGGCTTTCGCTCGGAGCGGACTACTCGGCGTCCTGCTGGCTGGCGTCCTCGTCGTCGGCCGCCAGGATCCGGTACAGCGCCTTGCGCGTGTCCGCGAGCAGCTTGCGCGCCTGCGCCTGCTGCGCGTCCGTGCCCGCGCTCATCACCTGGACCGCCGCCATGTGCAGCTGCCCGATCAGCTCGCGCATCTCGAACGCAGCGCCGTGCTGGCCCCAGCCGCGCCAGGCGCCCTCCAGCTCGTCCGGGTGCGCTGCCACGTAGGCACGCCCCTCGTCGGTGAGCACGTAGCCACGGCGGCCGCCGTCTCCGGCCTCCGCCCTGACCAGGCCCTCGTCCTCGAGCTGCTGCAGCGCCGGGTAGACCGAGCCAGGGCTGGCCCGCCACATGCCGCCGCTGCGCTCGCCGATGGCCTGGATGATCTGGTAGCCGTTCCGCGGCGCCTCGTCGGCCAGCAGCGCAAGCGCCGCAGCCCGCACGTCACCGCGCCTGGCCCTGGCCCGGCTGCGCAGCTTGTTTGCCAGCATCGGCGGGAAGTCCGGCGGGAACGGCCGCGCGCCGGGCGCGAAGTCGCCAGGCATCGGGCCTGGCCCCGGCATCGGCCCGACGCGGCGCCGGTGCCGCATCCGCGGGCCAGGTCGCCAGTCGTCCTCTTCGTCGTCGTCGTGATGACGCCGGTGATGCTCGAAATCGTCTGCTGGCTCCCAGGCAGGCCTGCTGAAGGCCCGCCGCTGGCCGGGTCCCGGCCGCCAGCGCTCGTCGTGGTCAGTCATGGTGTGAAACTCCTTGGGTTTGCTCTGCGCCTCGGCAGCCGCGGCCCCTCCGCGACTATCTTCGAAGCTTCAGATAGGTCAACGATATATCGTTACCTATCGATTGGCAACCCCTAGGCGGAGTCAGGCGTCAGCGGCCGGCCAGCTTCGCGCGAGTTCCCGCAGCCTGCCGACGGTCTCGGCCATCGGCTTGCCCTGCCCGACCGCGATCCCGAGCAGGAACGAGGTGACCGGCGCGGCCGGCCGCTCCACCTGGTGCGCCGCGTCCCGTGCCAGGTCAAGGACCGTACGCAGGTAGCCAGGCGGCGGCTGCACGCCGAGTTCGGCGGCGACCGCTTCTGTCCAGTTCTCCAGCGTGCTCATCTGTCTCCCGTGGTGTCATGTCGGGCCGCCAGCGTCCGCGCCAGCGCCAGTTCCTCCGGCGTGTCACAGTCAAGCCAGGGCGGCGGCCGCCCGGCCGGCCGCGACGCCGTGATCAGCTCGGGCTGCAGCCCGGCCAGCAGCCCGTGCATGGACCGGCCCAGGTAGCCGGCCAGCGCGCCGCCGAGCCGGTCGGTGCTCCAGCATCCGGTCAGCCATTGCGGCCGGCCATCGCCATCGGCGAGCACCGCGCCGGCCGCCCGGCCGGCGGTCACCGGGCCGAGCAGCGCCGACAGGTCGGCGGCTCGCAGGAACGGCAGATCAGCGGCCAGCACGGCAACGACCGGCGCGGATACCTCGGCCAGCCCGCGGCGCAGCGCGGGCACCGGGCCGCCGAACGGCGGGTACTCGGCCACGCACACCAGCTCCGCCCCGAGCCGGCCGAGCTCAGGCCGGGCCGGTCCGACCAGCACC
>JASHQL010000259.1 GCA_030039155.1 Streptosporangiaceae bacterium
GCCTACATCGGCGCGATGGGCAGCAGGCGGACCCACGACGACCGGCTGGCCAGGCTGCGCGAGGTGGGCATGTCGGAAGAAGAACTCGGCAGGCTCCGCTCGCCGATCGGCCTTGACCTCGGTGCGCGCACGCCAGAGGAGACCGCGATCGCGATCGCGGCCGAGCTGATCCAGCTGCGCTGGGGCGGCAGCGGGCAGCCGCTGACCCACACCACCGGCCGGATTCATCACGACGGCCTGGCCAGTGAGCAGGTCGTGCTGCCTGGCGACCCGGCGGCAGACCCTGCCCTGGAGGGACGACCCCCCTGGACGCCGCCGCGCGGCACGGTCCGGGCCTGACGCACGTGCCGGCCCAGGTAGCGGGCATCCTGCTGGCGGCCGGCCAGGGCAGCAGGCTGGGCCGCCCGAAAGCGACGGTCATGCTCGGCGGCCGGTCACTGGCCGAGCGGGGAGTGGCGCTGCTGGCTGACGGCGGCACCGCGCCGGTCATCGTGGTCACCGGTGCCGCCGAAGTGGATGTCGGCGCGGTCCGGCCCGCCAGGGCCGGACCGGAAAGCCAGGCGTACCGATCGCTGCTCGTGCTGCAGATGCGGAACAAGGACTGGCAGACCGGGATGGGCTCGTCGCTGGCCGTCGGCCTCGCTGCCGTCCCGCAGAGCTGCGCGGCCGCTGTGATCGCGCTGGTGGACCAGCCGCTGGTCGGCGCCGCCAGCGTGCAGCGGCTGATCGCGGCGTTCGAGCGCGGCGCAACGGTCGCAGTGGCCTGCTACGACGGCAAGCCAAGGAACCCGGTGCTGATCGGCCGCGAGCACTTCGGCGAGGTGGCGCGGCTGGCGGCGGGCCGCGACGTCGGCGCCCGGCCGTTCCTGCGGGCCAATCCCGGCCTGGTCACCCAGGTCGAGTGCGGCGACACCGGCCGCCCCGACGATATCGACAGCCAGCAGGACCTGGACCGGATCGGACGGCTGATTGCCGGGAGCCATTCGTTCCCGGTCAAGAAATGATCTTTATCCCCCAGCTGTGCGCCACAGTCTCGCCTGGCTCCAGGGTGATCAGCCCGGTGCCGGTCACGAACGCGTTCGGCGGGCAGGTCATCGGCTCGACGGCCAGCGCGCGCCTGCGCATCGCGGGGCCGAGCGGATCGCCGGTGAACACCTGCAGCCAGTCGTAGCCTGGCCCGGCCCACAACCCGATCTCGGTGTCGCCGCCTGACAGCCTGACCAGCGCCCGGCCGTCGGAGTCCAGGTCGAGCCCGGTGAACGGGTCGTCAAGCGACAGCCCGCCGATCGGCCGGGGCCGCCTGAAGTCGGCCTCGGTGCCGGCCACCGGGGCCGGCTCGCCGACCGGGATGCCGCGATCGTCGCAGGCCTGGTGCAGCGCGGCGGGCAGCCGCAGCGTGCACTCGTCCACGAACTCGGTCCCGGCCGTCAGGTACGGATGCGAGCCGGTCCCGTACGGGGCCGGCGCCGAGCCCGCGTTCCGCGCGGTGATCGTGACCTCGAGGCCGGCGGTGGGCAACAGCTGGTAGCCGGCGAACAGCTCCAGGTGGAACGGGTAGCCGGGACGGCCAAGCAGCGCGAGCCTGAGCTGCACGAAGTCGGCCGACTTGGCCGCCTCCGACCAGCTCGCCCAGCGGGTCAGGCCGTGGATGGCGTTGCCGCGGGCAGGCTCGCTGAGGTCGAGCTGATGGCTGGTGCCGCCGAAGGCATACCGGCCGTGGTCGATCCGGTTCGGCCAGGGCGCGAGCAGCTGGCCTGCCCCAGAAGGCGGCAGCTGGTCCGCGTCGTACTCCACGACGAGCGGCCTGCCGCGATACCGGAGCCGGCGCAGCCCCGCGCCGAGCTCGGTCACGGTGGCCGTGTAGTCCCCGGCGATCAGGTCATGCTGTGCGCCGGTCAGGTCGGCCGGCAACGGCGCTGTCATGGGTCTATAGTGCTCGGCCGGTCCGGCGCTCCGGCAGCAGGCCTGCCGGGAACTTCCGGTTGCCAGGCGGCAGCGGGCCGGCCGCCTTTGGGCCGGCGGGCCAGTGGCCCTTGGGCCGGGCCGTCCGGTGGCCTCGGGCCGGCCGGCCGGTGGCCTCGGCCCGCGGGGGAAGGGCCTTTGGCGGGGAGGCGAAATGCGAGGCCGGGCGGGCGGCCCGGCGGGCAGGAAATGCCGGCGGGGCTGCTTGGGGAGCGGGGGACCGTCAGCCCCGCCGGCACTTTGCACCATAGTCGCCTAGCCCGCACGCAGGTGCGAACTTCAGCAACCCGGCCGGTCAGCGGCCTGCGCCCCGGCGGCACGATGCGGCCGGCCGCGGCCGCCTGGGTACGGTAGCTGGCAGCCAAGGCGGCAGCGAACGCGGGAGGTGGGCGCCGGTGTCAGGACCGCTGGACGGAATCGTGGTGCTTGATCTCACCCGTGCGCTGGCAGGCCCGCACGCCACGATGATGCTCGGCGACATGGGTGCCAGGGTGATCAAGGTCGAGCTGCCTGGCGGCGGCGATGAGTGCCGGCACTGGGGGCCGCCGTTCGCCGGCCAGGCCGACAACCCGGTCGGCACGTACTTCCTGTCCTGCAACAGGAACAAGGAATCGGTGACCTGCGACCTGCGCTCCGACGAGGGCCGCGAGCTGTTCCGGCAGCTGGCGGCGACGGCCGACGTGCTTGTGGAGAACTTCAGGACCGGCGTGCTTGACCGGCTCGGTTTCACCGTGGGTTGGCTGCACGAGGTCAACCCGCGGCTGGTCATCTGCTCGATTACCGGCTTCGGGCACGACGGGCCCGAGGGCGACCGGCCAGGTTACGACCAGATCGTGCAGGGCGAGGCCGGGCTGATGAGCGTGACCGGGACCGACGCGGAGCACCCGGTCAAGTGCGGGCTGTCCATCGCCGACGTGCTGGCTGGGGTGCACGGCGCGCTCGGCGTGGTCGCCGCGCTGCACGAGCGGGCGGCCACCGGCAAGGGCGGCGTGGTGCGCACCTCGCTGCTCGCCTCGGTGGTGAGCGCGCACGCCTTCCAGGGCACCAGGTGGACGGTGGCCCGCGAGGTGCCGGTCCCGGCCGGGAACCACCACCCGTCGATCTCGCCGTACGGCGCGTTCCGCTGCGCCGACGGGATGCTGCAGGTTGCGGTGGCCAACGAGGCGCAGTGGCTGCGGTTCGCCCCGGTGCTCGGCCTTGACCCGGCGGAAGACCGGTTCAGCAGGAACGAGCTGCGAGTGCGGAACCGGGACCAGCTCACCGAGGCAATCGAGGCGGCGCTGGCAGCCGGCGACCGGGCGCACTGGCTCGCGCTGCTGGCCCAGGCTGACGTGCCGGCTGGCTCGATCCGCAGCATCGACGAGGTCTACCAGTGGGAGCAGGCGCGCTCGCAGGGCCTGGTGGTGACCGTCGACCATCCGGTGCTCGGCCGGATCGAGCTGCCAGGCCCGGCGCTGCGGTTCGACGGGCACCAGGACGTGCAGCACCGGCCGCCGCCGCTGCTCGGCCAGCACGACGCGTCGGTGCGCGCCTGGCTGGCCGAGCAAGGCGGCTCGGCTAGATCTCGTGCGTGATCAGGCTGTTCCAGGTCTTCAGGCCGACGATGCCGCTCCTCGGCAGGCCGAACCGGCCCTGGAAGGCCTTGACCGCGGCCAGCGTCTGCTTCCCGTACACGCCGTCCACCGCGATCCGGTAGCCGTAGGCGAACCGCAGGTTGTGCTGCAGCGCGCGCACCGCGGAGCCCCTCGCGCCCTTCTTGAGCACGACGATGAGCTTCGGCCAGGTCCGGTCCCCAACCGCGCCGTCGACGCGCAGCTTGTTGGCCTTCTGGAATTTCCTTACTTTTTGGCCTGTGATCGGACCGAAGAAGCCATCTGCCTTGAGCTTGTAATTGTGCGCCTGGAGTAGGTACTGAACGGCGTAGACGCGCTCGCCCCTGTTGCCCCTCCTGACCACCGGCCAGCGCATCACTGCCTGCGGCTGCGCAGAGACATGCGCGGTGCTCGCGGTTGCCGTACCCGCTGCAGCGGCGCTTGCGCTGGTAGCCGCGAGGCCCGCTGGCGCCGTGGCGATCAGCAGGCCGATCACGCCAGGCGCAGCCCGCCGGACGAAATTATTCATGAGAATTCCCCCAATTCTCGGTTCGAACGTGCCGGACTCATGTCTTTACATTTCTTCAGGAAAGGGAACGAGAATCCTTCCCGAACTGCCCTGACAGGGCTGGCCGTGCCGACCGCGCGACGCACAGAAGTTATTTCCGGCGGCATTGTGGTGTCAAGATACGCGCCGGCAGCGCGGCCAAGGCGCGGGCGGATTGCGCAGAAGGTAGCCTTGGCCCAATTCCGGCCGGCCGGTCGGCGCCGGCCCAGGTCAGCCAGGTGTGCCTGGGCGGCAGCCGGCGGTCAGTGCCGCCGCAGGCACTGGCCGGCGGCTTCACCGGAACAGTTGAGCTTGCATTTCACGATATGAGAGTCTCGTGAGACTGCCAGGACAGTGTGACCATAGGGAGCGGTGTGCGCCAGGTTGAGGCGGCCACGGCCATCCAGCCGGGGACGCTCATGCAGAAGGTCATCCCGCCGCGGCTGGTTGAGCCGTACCTCACCGGCCGGCGGGCGATCATCTGCGGCTTCGTGTACCGGCTCGCCGACACCTCGTTCGCGCACCCGGCGGACTACTACCGCACGCTCGGCCTTGCCTATGAGGGCTCGGAGTACGCCGCCGACATGGCCGAGGTCTACGTGCTGCGCTGGCGCGCGCTCGGCACCGAGAGCTACCAGGTGCCGTACTCGGCGGCGCTCGGCGGTGACTGGGCGCTGCAGCCGCCGTTCACCGGGACCGGGTATACCGGCGGGCAGGAGTTCGGCGTCGCCGAGTTCTACACCGACCCGGTGCCGGTGCCGGTCGGCACCGAGATGTACCGGGTGAGCCCTGGCGTCGACGAGTTCATCGCGAGATTCGACGGCCAGGTCTGGCTGCGGCCGGCCGGGGGGAGCTGACCATGCGATACCGGCTGATGGCGACCTACCGCGGCGCGCCCTACGAGGCCGGCATCGGGCCAGGCGAGGGTGACATCACGCTGTTCGCCGCCTGCCCGCCGCCCGAGGAACTCGGCTTCGGCCCGGCAACAGGGCACTGGCGCAAGCAGCTCAGGATCGAGGAGGTGCAGTCGGTCTGGGAGTCGCGGCCGGTGGGGAAGTTCCGCGGCGAGCGCTGCCTGGTCCTCGACGACCTCGGCGACCGGCTGCACATCGGCTATCTCGGCCATGACGGGTTCCGCGCCGGGCAGCTCGGCTACCGGCAGGTCGACCGCGGCGTGTTCGAGCTGATGGCGCCGCGCGACGAGGTCACCGACATCATCGAGGAGCGCGCCGACTACCCGCACGGGCGGGACAACACCGGGCAGTTCGCCGCGGTGCGGCCCGGCCAACCACGGCCCGCCACCGGGGTCCAGCACAGCGGGCCGATCGGCGTGCCAGGGCCGGTGCAGCACAGCGGGCCGATCAGGGTCAGCGGGCAGACCGGCCCGATCCCGGCGGTGCAGCAGACTGGACCACTGCCCGCGGTGCAGACCGGGCCGATCCCCGCGGTGCAGACCGGACCACTGCCCGCGGTCCAGACAGGGCCGATCCCCGCGGTGCAGCACAGCGGGCCGATCAGGGTGGGCGGGCAGACAGGGCCGATCCCTGCCGTGCAGCACAGCGGCCCGATTCCGACGGTGCAGCGCGGCCCGGCCACGGGGCCGGC
>JASHQL010000260.1 GCA_030039155.1 Streptosporangiaceae bacterium
CATGCTCGATGACCTGGTCACGGCCGCGGCAACGGGCCCGGGAGGACACCGGGGAAACGTCTCTGACCCCAGCGCGGCCGGCTTGCATCCCCACACCAGCTCTTCGGACAAGTCACTTCCCGGACCCGCCAACCGCCAGCCTAGAACCCCGCTCCCAGCCGCGTCTTGACACAGAAGGGAGCCAAATGAGGATGTGCACCCGGCACTGCTCCTAAGGCCGCGAAGGACTCGTTTTGCATCGGACTAAGACCGTCAGAGCAGATAACTTGACCCGTATGGAGCCATCGACCGTGGTCGGACTGTGGCACCCAATGACGGCCTCTAGGACCGAGGCTCTGATCACCTCATCCCCCCAGGGTCGGTTTGTAGCTCTGGAGCTGGAAGTACCCGGCGCGCAGTTGGTCGTGCGTTCGACCGGCCGTGACATGTTCGATGCCTTGCAGCGGCTGCGCCTGCAGCTTGAGCCGCTTGGCTGGATACCTCTGTGCAACGGCGCCCGCACTGACTGCTATCCGTCCGGCATGGCCCGCGATATGGCCAACGGCAATGCGGTGTACGAGCTGGTGATCGGCCAGGTCGGCAGGCCGCCGCTACTTGGCCTGCTCGAACCGGCCGCAGCCGAGAAAGTAGGCACGGTCGCCGATCAGGACGCATACTTCCGCCAGTGGCTCGACAGCCGGAAGCGCAGCGGCGGGGAAGCCCGACGCTAAGTGGGCGTTAACTGCCCGCGACTCGGCATTGACTCCACACCAACCGCGGCATAGCGGTCGTCGCGGGGGGTAGGTCGACTGCGATGATGGCGCGCTAGATCGACGACGACAGTGCGGTACTGGCAGCCCCGGCAACTGACGTAGGGCGATCGCCGACCGGATCGGATTCTGATGATCGCCTGTACGGCCATGTGCTGCAGCCGATGCCCAGGAACACCACCAGCGCCTGATTGAGGCGAAGGACGTCCGCATCGTCGAGCACGCCCGTCTTGGCGCCCAGTTTGGAACGGCGCTCGGCGAATCGCGGCAACGAAGGTCTATTCAGTTATCTGGTCGCAGAGCGCTGTAGCTATCCGCTGCGGTCCGGCCAGTTCGTGTCTTCGCAGGTAGGGTGCCGTTCCCAGGGATGCAGGTGCCTGCAGCGCTGACCATCAGCCGGAAAGGACAGTCGCCTCGTGGCAGCCTGAGAGCCATGAGTTTGCCCAGCTCAGGTAGATTGTGGCGCGCCTGGAGGGACTCGAACCCCCGGCCGGCTGCTTAGAAGGCAGCTGCTCTATCCGGCTGAGCTACAGGCGCACTCGGCACATTCTGCCCGATCGAGATCACCTGCCGGTCACAACGAATCGCGCGGCGAGGACTCGTTCCCGCTCACGGGCTATTCGGTCCCTCGAACGCGCTCGTGTCGCTCTTGCAGGACGCGTCGCCCCTGATCCCGCCGTACTTGTGCGCCAGGTCGCTGATCGACTGGGACGAGGACGGCGACGGGGTTGCGCCGCTCTGCGCGGCCAGCGAGCTGAAGCTCGACCCGACGATCAGGTCGAGTGTGCCCGGCGGCAGGCTCCGGTCGCGGCGCACGATGACCGAGCTGAGCTGCGCCTTCAGCGTGTCCACCGCGGGCAGCTCGGCGGCCGACCGGTACTCGATCACCGGGGTGGTGTAGCTGAAGTCGGGCGCGCCGCCCAGCGTGGTCGCGTCCGAGGTGCCGACCACGTTGAAGCCGCGGCTGGTCAGCTCGGCGCCCACCTGGCCGGCGATGTCGTTCACGCCCGACCCGTTCAGCACCTCGACGTTCACCGCCGACGGGCTGGTTGCCTGGGTCGGCGAAGGCGAGGCGCCGCTGTCGTGCTTGGTCTTGCTGTCGGTGTTACTCGGCAGCTTCGTGTTGTGCGCGATCGCGGAGAACAGCTGGTCGTCTTCCGGCTGCACGAACTCCACCTGGGCAGGCTGCGGCGGGTATGGCTGCGTCGGCGCCTCGATGAACTGCACCTGGCCGGCCCGCAGGCCGTGCAGGCTGTCGACGAGCTGCAGCAGGTCATTCTGGGTGAAGCCGGCGTCGGTGGTCAGCGCGGCCGCCGCGTCGGTGGCGATCTTGACCAGCTTGCTCGGGTCCGACGAGATGCCGCGCCTGATCACGCCCTTCAGCACCTGCGCGAGCAGGAAGTCGTCGCGCTGGATTCGCTGCAGGTCAGAACCGTTGCCGATGGTCTCACGCGCGCGCCACATCTCCAGGAACCGAAGGCCGTAGATGTGGTGCCGGCCGGCGCTGATGTGCAGCCCGGAATTGGGGTCGTTGATGGCGAACGGCACGCACACGTTGACCCCGCCGATGTCATTGATCACCTTCACCGCACCGAGGAAGCTCAGCTCGATGAAGTGGTCGATGTAGATACCTGTCTGGTGTTCGACGGTTTTCCACAGGCAGGACGGGCCGCCGCGCTGCAGCGTCCAGTTGATCTGCTCGACCGTGCTGAGGTCCGCGACCTGGCCGGGCTCCTGCAAGGCCGGATGGGCGTCGCACTGGTAGATCGGCACCTCGGTGTCACGCGGGATGTTCAGCACGGTGACCTGGTGCCGCCCAGGCGAGATGTGCACCACCATGATCGTGTCGGAGCAGCCGCAGCCAGCGTCGCCCACGTGGTACTCGAGCTGCTGGCGCCGGGTCAGGCCGCCGCGGCTGTCCGAGCCGAAGACCAGGATGTTCTCGGCGTTGGTGGCGTACTTCGGCGGGCGCTTGCCCAGGTCGCTGATCTGGACCCGGCCGATGCTGTCCCAGATCGCGCGGTACTTTGCGTACGCGGCGATGGCGCCGCCGACCAGCACCACGGCAACCGCGATCGCGAGGAACGCGTAGATCTTGCGGCCGGCAAAGAACAGCGGGCGCCTGCGGGGTCGCCGAACCGCCCGCCGCGGCCTGGCTGGTGCACCTGGCGGCTGCGGTGGCTGCCCTCCCGGCGGCCTGGTGCCGCCGCCCTCGTCGGCGCTGGCAGACATCCGGCGCTGCTCCTCACTGGCTGGGGCTCCCATCCCAGCCATTGGGGCTCCCTACACGGTAACTCCCGGCGACCGCCGTCCGTGCCTGTCCACAGCTGATCTACAGGATCTTGGCAGCTGATCTACAAGGTCTTGACCACCGCCGGGATCTAGGTATACGTTGCCCCGCCGTGTGCCGGTCATGCAGATTTGCGGCCCCGCAGTTGTGGCATCTGCAGCACGTGGTGTCCGCGGGACTGTAGCGCAGCCGGCGGTCAGCCGCCGGGAGCCGGCTCTGCGGCGAGTTCCGGGCGAATCTCCGGATCGCCGTCGTCCGGATCTGCCTGCAGCCTGGCCTCACGCAGCGGCCTGATCAGCGAACCGAGCAGCAGCGCCCCGGCCACGCAGGCCAGCCCGCCGCTGACCACCGAGATGCCTGGGGTGAAGATCCTGGCCACCACGCCCGCCTCGACATTGCCGACGGCCGGCGCGCTGGTGACCTGCGTCAGGTACAGGCTGCTCACCCGGCCGCGCACCGGATCCGGGGTGTAGCGCTGCAGCAGCGCGTTCCGCAGCACCTCAGAGATCAGGTCACCCATGCCCGCAAGTGCGAGGAAGGCGAGCCCCAGCGGCAGGCTCCTGACCAGTCCGAACGCGACGATCGCGGCTCCCCAGACCACCCCGGCGCCGATCACCACCAGGCCTGGCCTGCGGACCCTGCTGGTCCAGCCGCTGGTCGCGGCCCCGATCATCGCGCCGAGGCCAGGCGCCGCGGTGAGCAGGCCGAAGGTGGCGGGCCCGCCGTGGAAGTGCGTGCTGGCCAGCGCGGGAAACAGCGCGGACGGCATGCCGAACACCATCGCGTTGGTGTCGACGAGCAGCATCCCGCCGACCACGCCGCTGCGCCGCACGAAGCGCAGCCCCTCGGCCAGCGACTTCAGCCCTGGCCGCTGGGCACGCACGGTCGGCGGCATCGGGCTGACGAACATCATCACGACCCCGAAGATCGCGAAGCAGACCGCGTCGATGGCGTAGCACGCGCCGAGGCCGGGCCCGGCGATCAGCAGCCCGGCCAGCGCCGGGCCGCCGAGGTTGCCGACCTGGCTGCTCATCGCGTTCAGCGCGGCCGCCGCGGCCAGCCGGTGCTGGCCGACCAGCGCGGGCGTGGCTGCCGTCGAGGCCGGCGAGCTGAGCCCGGCCATCAGCCCGATCGCGAACACCAGGGCGTAGACGGCCCACAGCAACGGCTGACCGAGCAGGCTGTTGACCATCAGCGCCACGGCCAGCGCGGTCTGCGGCAGCCGCACCACGGTGAGCAGCCTGCGCCGGTCGTGCCGGTCGGCCAGCATCCCGCCGGTGAGCAGCCCGACCATCATGCCGGCGCCGTCGGCCAGGGTGAGCATGCCGACGGCCAGCGAGGAATGGGTGAGGCCGTAGATCTGCCAGTTCGCCGCGGTGGTGGCGACCGCGTTGCCGGCCATCGAGACGAAGCGGCCGGCGAACAGCCTCCGGTAGTCGCGGCTCTCCCGCAGCGGCGAGACGTCGATGACGATCTGACCGATGCGCACGTTCCGCAGGATACCGGTACAGAACGCCAGGACAGGGAACGTGTGGCGCCGCCGCGACGGCTCGCCCGGCCCGCCGGTCGATCAGCAGTGAAGTTCGTCCCCCCCAAAACGGCGTACGAACTTCACTGCTGTTGATTTGCTGCCGGCCGCTCGCTGAGCCATGCTGACCTCGCGGGCCGCAGCATGCCCGCCGGAGGCCACGATGCTGATCCACCGGTTCGCCGAGCTTGTGCAGCTCAGCGGATTCGGGCACGGCCTCGTCCTGCCCACCGGCGGCCCGGGTGACCTGCTGGCCATCGCGGCGTTCGCGCTGGCCGTGCTCGCAGTTGCCGTCGTCGCCCAGGGCGCCAGGATCGCGGCCGGGCTGACGCTCGGGCCGCTGTCGGCGCGGACCACTGGCCTGCGGGTGAAGTCCTGGTCAGCGGCGTTCCAGCGGCAGCGCGACCCCGATGCGGCCGGCCGGGCGCGGCCACGAGCACCTTCGGCGGCCCCGGCGGCCGCCTGACCCGCTGCGCTCGCCTGCGAGCACGTTCCGATCACCGGTGAGAACCGGCGGGCAGCCACGTCTGCGGCCGTCTCCAGCCGTCAGCTATCTCGTCGACCCGCTGGAGGGTGCTCGTCATGCTCGGAATCCTGGACGCTGGCGTCAGCGTCATCTATCCCATCGTCACCGTCTTGATCAGCCTGCTGACCCCGGTCGCGGGCAGCCTCGCCGCGGTCGCTGCCATCGTGGCGTTCACCATCGGCGTCCGGCTGCTGCTGATGCCGCTGAGCTTCTCCGCGATGCGCGGCCAGGCTGCGCAGGCCAGGCTGGCGCCGCAACTGCAGGAACTGCGGCGCAACTACGCCAGCCAGCCGGACCGGCTGCAGCGCGAGCTGACCGCGCTGTACCAGCGCGAGGGCAGCGGGGCGCTGGTCGGCTGCCTGCCGCTGCTGCTGCAGTGGCCGGTGCTCAGCCTGATCTACCGGCTGTTCCTGACCAGGACCGTGTCCGGCCACCAGAACAGCCTGCTCACCCACCGGCTGCTCGGCGTGCCGCTCGGCGCCACCTGGCTGACTGGCGCCGGGCCGGTCAGCCTGCACGGCCTGGTGTTCCTCGGGCTGTTCGCGGTGCTGGCCGGGGCCGGCTGGCTGTCGGTGCGCAGCGCCAGCCGGGCCGGGCTGGCCGTGCCCGGCCCGGTCGTGCCCACCCCGGCCGTCA
>JASHQL010000261.1 GCA_030039155.1 Streptosporangiaceae bacterium
TGCCGGACGCCCGGCTGCGCACCGCGCTGAGCCCGCCGTGGTCAAGCGACTGGATCACCGCGGCTGGCCGGCGCAAGCTGGCCGCGGCCGGCATCGCACCGCCGGCCGGCTCGGGCGCGCCCGCCAGGACCGGACCGGTGCCGGTCACGCTCGGGTTCCCGCCCGTGGCCGTGAACTGCCCGCGGTGCGGCTCGGCCAGCACCGAGCGGACGGCGGCGTTCGGCGGCACCGCCTGCAAGGACTTGTACCGCTGCCTGGCCTGCGCCGAGCCGTTCGAGCACGTCAAGGAGATCTGACCCGGTGACGATCAGTGCGGACCAGGTCCGCGCCAGGCGGCAGTTCCACGAGCTGACCGTGGCGCGGGTTGACCGGCTGTGTGACGACGCGGTCGCGGTGACCTTCGACGTGCCGGCCGAGCTGGCCGAGGAGTACCGGTTCCGGCCTGGCCAGTCGCTGACGCTGCGCCGCCAGGTTGACGGCAGGGAAGAGCGCAGGTCGTACTCGATCTGCGCGGCGGCCGGCCAGCCGCCGCGGATCGGCGTCCGCGAGGTGCCAGGCGGCGCGGTATCGGGCTGGCTGGTCCGCGAGGTGCAGCCAGGTGACCGGATCGAGGTGCAGCCGCCATCGGGCTCGTTCACCACCGACCTGGAGCAGCCAGCACGGCACGTGCTGATCGCGGCAGGCTCGGGGATCACGCCGGTGCTGTCCATCGCCGCGTCGGCGCTCAGCCACCCGCTCGCCGAGACCACCGTGCTGTACGGCAACAGGCGGGCCGAGTCGGTGATGTTCGCCGACGAGATCGCCGACCTGAAGGACGCACACCCGGCCAGGCTGCAGGTCGCGCACGTGCTGTCCCGCGAACCGCAGGAAGTGGAGCTGTTCAGCGGCCGGCTCGACGCGGGGAGGCTGCGCCGGCTGCTGCCGGCCATCTGCGCGGTCGGCAGCGTGGACCACTGGTGGCTCTGCGGGCCCTACGGCATGGTCAGCGACGCCACCGCGGTGCTCGGTGAGCTCGGCGTGCCCGCCGAGCGGGTGCACCGTGAGCTGTTTTACGTCGAGGACGTGCCGCCGGAGCAGGAGCGGCACGCGGAGCAGCCGCTCACCGACGGCTGCGAGGCGACGATCATCCTTGACGGCAGGTCGACCACCGCCAACATCCCGCCCGGCATGGCCGTGCTGGACGCGGCGCAGCTCGCCCGGCCGGACCTGCCGTTTGCCTGCAAGGGCGGGGTCTGCGGCACCTGCCGCGCCATGATCACCTCAGGCGAGGTGCGGATGCGCCGCAACTTCGCGCTCGAGCCGGCCGAGGTGGCGGCCGGCTTCGTGCTGACCTGCCAGTCGCTGCCGGTGACCGACACGCTGACCGTCAACTACGACGCCTGACTGGCCGGCGCCGGCGAGCCGACGGCCTGCTTGACCCGGAAGCCGCCGGGTTTCGGCCGCTTCGGCCCGCTCGGCGGGCCGACCTGCACCCCAGGTCCCGGATGTACGCGCACGCCGCCAGGCCCGTGCACGACCACGATCCCGCCGCCCATCGGGTGGGCATACATGTCGCTGAAGCTCCAGGCGCCGAGCCCGAACAGCACGGCTACCGCGGCCACGCAGGCGATCGCGGTGACCGGCGGCCGGCCGGCCAGGCCGGGAACGCGGACAAGCAGCCAGGCGCCGAGCAGCGAGATCGCGCCAAGCGCGGGGACGTAGAACCTGACCGATTGCAGCGTGCTGAGGCCAGGGGCGGCGGTCCAGCTGTAGGCGGAGTACAGGCCCCAGACCGCGAGCCAGCACGCGAACAGCGCCAGGCCCACCCACAGGTCACGGCGAGCCTGCACGGCCGCCCCGGCATCGCTACGACGGCTCAGCCGGAGCCAGACGATGCCGGCCAGTCCGGCCAGCCCGAGCACCAGCATCGGCATGGCCTCGATCAGGTGGCCGGGCATGTACCGGAGATTTGGGCCGATCGAGCTCAACGTGAAGCGGATCTCGCCTGGCCGGTAGCCGGTCTTGAGCGGCCCGCCGTAGATCAGCGAATCGAAGATCGCCACGCCGGCACCGAACACCGCGACCGAGGCCAGCCACCAGGCCAGCACGCGGCCGGGCAGCCTGACCGACTGCAGCCGCCCGGCCAGCAGCACCGCGACGACCGCACAGCCAAGCACCACGACGTCGGTGTACCTGGTGAACGTGGCCGCCTCCAGCGCGATGAAGCCGGCCAGGCCGATCCAGGTCCTGCGCCGCGTGCTGGCCTCGGTCGCCAGCACCGACCACAGCAGGGCCCCGGTACCTGCCGCGATCAGTGAGGCGTCGGTGAACGTGGGCATGTAGTCGCGCCAGGCGAACAGCAGCGCGGCGCCTGAGGAGCAGTACAGCCCCACCGCGGCGGTGCCGCCGTAGCTGCCAAGCCACCGCCTGCCGCCGAAGAACAGGCCGATGCAGGCGAGCGCGCCGTAAAACAGCGGCGCCAGCCTGATGATGCCGAGTTCCTGGAAGGGCGCGGCCAGATACGGGTATCCGGGGTCCTTCTCGCTGATCCACCGGCCGTCAGCGAGCTGCACCCACTGGACCGGGCCGCCACCTGGAACCGGGCCGCCATTGGCGATGCCTGGGGTGGTCTGCTCGGCCAGCGAGCGCGCCTGCGCGCTGGACAGGGTGAAGAAGTGCCCCTCGG
>JASHQL010000031.1 GCA_030039155.1 Streptosporangiaceae bacterium
GGATCGTGCTTGACGTCGCGCCGCCGCCGCTGGTCGGCCGCGGCGCCGCCGCGGCCGCGGTGCGCGAGCTGACCACCTGGCCGGACCGGCCGCAGGCCAGTGACCTGCTGCGGCGGCACGGCATCCTGCGGGCAAGCGCGCTGCTGGCGATGGGCGTGCGCGAGCACCCCGAGCCGGTCACCGGCGAATGGCTGGTCGACCCTGCCTACTGGCACGAGCTGACCAGCCGCCTCGGCGAGGTGATCGCCACGCATGCCGCCCGTGAGCCGCTGTCGGCCGGCCTGCCGGCCGAAGCTGCCAGGGCCGCGCTCGGCCTGCCTGACCGCAGGCTGGTGGCCGCGATGGCCAGGCCGCCGTTCCGGCTGTCGGCCGGCCTGCTGCAGGTCATGCCGGTCGCGGCCGCGCCGGAGGCGCCCGGCCATGGCGGTGCGGACCAGGGCGAGAAGGTCGCGCTGCCTGATGCGCTCGAGGCGGCGGTCCGGGTGCTGCTCGCGGACCTGGCGCAGGATCCGTTCCTCGCGCCGGACGCGGACCGGCTGCGCCGGCTCGGCGTCGACCTGCGCGGCATCGCGGCCGCGGCGCGGGCCGGGCGGCTGCTGCGGATCAGCGACCAGATCGTGCTGGCGCCAGGCGCCGACCTGGCGGCCGCGCGGATCCTGGCCGGGCTGCCGCAGCCGTTCACCGCTGCAGAGGCCAGGCAGGCGCTGAACACGACCAGGCGGACGGCCATCCCGCTGCTTGAGTACCTGGACCGGGCCGGGGTGACCGAGCGGCTGCCTGACGACCGCAGGAATGTGCGCGCGGTCGGCCAGGGCGAGCCAGCGCCGGACGAGCTGGCCGCGCCGGCCGTCGCCGGGAGCCGGTCGGCCTCGCCGAGCTAGCTCAGCGCTCGGCGAACCTGGTGGCCGACCAGGTGTGCAATTCGGCTGGCGGCTCGCCGGCGGCGATCCACCTGGCGAGCACGGCCGCGGTGCCAGGCGCGTTCAGGATGCCGGTGCGGAAGTGGCCTGAGGTCAGCCAGGCGTTGCTCAGGCCTGGCACCCGGTCGATGACCGGGCGCCGGTCCGGGTGATGCGGCCGGAAGCAGCACCACTGGTAGGCGACGCCGATGCCGCGCAGCTCGGGCAGCACGGCACCGAGGCTGGCCATGATCGAGTCGATCACGTCCTGCTGGATGGCCGGGCTCTCGTCGCCGACGTCAAGGGTGCCGCCGGCCAGCAGCCTGCCGTCCTCGATCTGGGTGGCCAGCGGCGCCACGATGCCGGGCAGCCGCACGTCCGTGGGCTCGGTGACCAGCAGGTGGCCCTTGACCCGGTCGGCCGGAATGCCGATCTGCAGGCCGTCGAGCAGCGGCGGCTGGCCGGTGGCGAAGACCACGGTGCCAGGGCTGATGCTGCCCGCCGAGGTGCTGACCTCGATCACCCGGTCGCCGGAGATGGTGACGCCGGTCGCCGCGACGCCGGTCGCCACGGCCGGCAGCCCGGCGGCGATCCTGGACAGTGCCCTGAGCGGGTTCAGCCGTCCCTGCCTGCGGATCAGGGTGCCCTCCATCGGCCTGGCCAGGCCCGGTATCAGCTCGCTGACCTGACCCGGGTTCAGCCACTCCACGCCCGCTGGCTGGTGCGCGGCGAACCCGCTGTCATGCGGCGCCAGGCCAAGCCAGTCAAGCTGCACCATCCCGACGCCGCCCGGCAGGCTCTGCTCGAGGTCACGCCACCGCGCCAGGCTGGCCCGCTCCAAGTCGACGAACGGCTCAGGATCGCTCCACTGATGCGGCTCGGGAATGAGCAGCCCGGTTGCGCCGCCGGTGGCGCCCGCGCCGAGCCGGCCGGTCTCGATCAGCAGCACGTTGCCGATGCCAGCCTGATGGCAGGCCGCGGCGATGTTGACGCCCATGATGCCGCCGCCAACGACCAGCACATCCGGCCGCTGATCAGCTACCTTGCCGTCGTCACGGCCAAGGGTCGCGCGCTCGCCGGCGGTGAGCTGATCACGCCAGATCGCGCCTTGCACAGTCATGGAGTCCATCCTCGTCGGGGAAACGCAACAACGGCGAGTGAAATCGTATGGGACGCGGTGGCCGCCGGGGAGCCTGGACGCGCTGCTACCGTCGGGCGCGAGCTGGCTCGGGAACGAATGCGGGCCGGCCATTGCTGGCACCTGGAGGGCTTGCGGCTGGCCGTAGGCTGAGGATCATGGTGCCGGTTGGACTTGCCAGAGGGCGCGGAGGCGGTGCGGTGATGCTGACCGACTCGTTCGGGCGGATCGCCACCGACCTGCGGGTGTCTGTCACCGACCGGTGCAACCTGCGCTGTGCCTATTGCATGCCGGCCGAGGGCCTCGACTGGCTGCCCAAGCCCGAGCTGCTCACCGATGCGGAGCTGGTCAGGCTGATCGAGCTGGCGGTGACCAGGCTGGGCATCACCGAGATCCGCTTCACCGGCGGCGAGCCGCTGCTGCGGCGCGGTCTTGTCGGCATCGTGCGCGCGGTCGCGGAGCTGCGGCCAAGGCCGGAGATCTCGCTGACCACCAACGGCATCGGGCTTGACCGGCTCGCCGGGCCGCTGCGCGCCGCCGGGCTCGACCGGATCAACGTCTCGCTCGACACCCTGTCGCCGGCGGTCTTCGTGCAGCTCGCCAGGCGGGACCGGCTCGCCGATGTGCTCGCCGGGCTGGCCGCGGCGGCCGCCGCCGGGCTCAGCCCGGTCAAGGTCAACGCGGTGCTGATGCGCGGGGTGAACGACCAGGAGGCGGCCGGCCTGCTCCGGTTCTGCCTCGACCGCGGCTACCAGCTCAGGTTCATCGAGCAGATGCCGCTTGATGCCCAGCACGGCTGGCGCCGGGCGGAGATGGTGACCGCCGACGAGATCCTGGCAGCGCTGACCGGGCAGTTCGAGCTGACGCCTGACGACCCGGCCGGGCGCGGCTCGGCCCCGGCCGAGTCGTTCCTGGTGAACGGCGGGCCCGAGCGGGTCGGCATCATCGGCTCGGTGACCAGGCCGTTCTGCGGTGCCTGCGACCGGGTCAGGCTGACCGCCGACGGCCAGCTGCGGAACTGCCTGTTCGCACGGGCCGAGAACGACCTGCGCACGCCGCTGCGGGCCGGGGCCGGCGATGCCGAGCTGGCCGAGATCTGGCGCCGCTGCCTGCAGGCGAAGCTGCCGGGGCACGGCATCAACGACCCTGGCTTCCTGCAGCCGGCCCGGCCAATGTCGGCAATCGGCGGCTAGGCCGTGTCTGGTGGGCAGCGGGCCGGCGCCGGCGT
>JASHQL010000262.1 GCA_030039155.1 Streptosporangiaceae bacterium
AGCGTGTCCAAGTCACAGGGCGTGGCGCTGTCTCGCGAGCTGGCCGAGCTCGTCTACGACGTGGACTACTACGTGCACGTGGACAGCAAGGAGGACGCGGTGAAGCTTGTCACGCACATGCCCTACGCCGGGCACGCATTCACCACAGAAGCGCTGAACGCCTACGCGGGCCCGGTGGTCGAGCAGGCAATCAACCAGCTCGTCCAGGTGACGCCGCTGGAGCAGGTGAACGAGAAGATCCACGAGATCACCGAGCTGGTCCGCGGGCACCTGCAGGACTTCCTGGCCGTCTACGGCGTCACGCTCAACGACGTCAAGGTGCTGATGCGACCGCGTGATGAGCGGATGCGTGAGCTGATCTCGCTGCGCGCGTTCGGCCTGTCGGAGATCGACGCGGTGCGCTATTACGCGGCGATGAAGATGGCCGAGCGCGGCCTGATCTCGGCGCCGAACATAGCCTGCGGCGAGCCGTTCAACATCGGCCTGACCGCGACGCAGGCCGGCTCACTGCCCGGCCTGGCCGGCCTGGCCGACGCGCACCAGGCGACGGCCACCCAGCACGGCTGACCGCGGTGCCTGACAGCCTGGCTGACAAGCTGCGCAGCCTGCTCGCGTCCGATGTGTACACCGCCAAGGGCAGGCTGCGGTCCGATGACCTGCTGGTGAGGGAACGGGTCGGGCAATCGCTCGCGGCCGCCGCGGCGCGGGTCAGGCAGCTGATCAGCGACTGGCGGGCGGACCGGGTACCGCCGTCGACCAGGGCCGACCCGTTCCCGCCTGCCGCCGTGATGGAGCCGATCCGGCGGGCCGAGCGGCTGGTCAGGACCGTCGAAGAGGTTTCTGCCACGGTGCGCGGGCTGCCGGTACTGAACCAGGACAAGGTCTGGGACCGGGTCAGGCGGGCCGGCCTTGACGAGCTCATGCAGTTCGACTGGACGATGGTTGGCGAGGCCGACGGCGTCGCCAGCGACCTGCAGGCGGTCGCCGTGCTCGACCAGGTCGACGTGCCGGCGGTCGAGGCAAGGCTGGCCAAGCTCAGGGCGCTGGTCGCCGACCGGCAGCGCTACATCGAGATCTCCTGACCTGACCGGGTGGCCCGCCGTCACGGCGGGCCACCCGGGGCCGGCGTCTTGCGTGGGCCCGTCGTCTTGCGTGGGGCCCGGTGTCTTGCGTGAGCCCGGCGTGCGGTGCGCCGGTCAGATCCGCACCGAGATGTGCTTGTACCTGACCCGCACGTGCAGGTGCGCCTCAGGCGCCGGGTCGGGCAGCACCACCCGGAAGCCGCACTCGCCGCTGGCCCGGCCGGCCACCGCGTTCGAGTTGCCGTCGCTGTCGCCGAACTGCACCCGCGGCCGGTTCGCCAGGCAGCTGAGGTTCCTGCCGACCCAGTTCGAGTTGATCTCCAGGGCGTCCGGGTCGCGCATCTTGTTGCCGCGGACGGTCAGGTCATCGCTCACGCTATTGCGCAGCGCGCCGAGCCAGCACGAGTGCAGCCCGATGATCCGCAGGCTGCCGCCGACCTGGTTGTCCTCGAAGTCGCTGTACACCGGCGAGCCGAAGAGCACGAACGGGCCCTTCGGCGCGCAGGTCAGCCCGCCGCCGCCACCGACCTCGTCGACGTTCCTGCCGATCGAGGAGTTGTGCACCACCACGCCGAGGGTGTCGTCAGCGACCAGGTAGCCGTTGACGGTGTCGTGGCTCGAGTACGACGGCCGCTGCTGGTCCGGGTCGTTGGCGCACGGGAAGACGGCGCTGTTGTGCCCGAAGATGCGGATCACCTTGCGCTCGCAGCCCATGACCAGCGTCGCGCCGTGCTCCACGATGAGGTCGTGGTCGACGGTGAGCGACGGCCCGTTACCCCAGATCGCAATGAGCGCGCTATTCCTGGAAACCACGAGATTTGCCCTGATCGTCGCCGCGTCGGCATTGACGTAACAAATGCCCTCGATCTTGAGGCTGTCGTAATAGAGCCCGGAGACCACGCCGGGATCTTGTGGTGTCCCGACGCACACGTCGCGGTAAGGTCCTGTGTGCTCAGTCGCGGCACCTGCAGGCGTCTGACCAGCGAGAATCAGGCTGACCAGCAACGCGCCGGAGCCAGCTAATGCTGGCAGCAGCCGCTTGCGGAATTCCATTGGCTGGGCCCCCTTGAAGTCGTGCTCCCCCAATGGGATGTCATCCTGGCACGGCATCAGGATCGACTCGGCACAGTCATGGAAAAGACCATGTCGAGTCAGCAGAGCGTCATTCACGCGGCCTTATCCGATTGCCACGGTTATGATGCCCGCCACGATCACGGCGGCGGCGGCCAGCTTCCTGGCCAGGTCAGGCTCGCCGAGCATGCGCCGGCCGAGCAGCACGCCGAACAGCACGCTGACCTCCCTGGCCGGCGCCACCACGCTGACCGGGGTGAACGACAGCGCGACCAGCACCAGCGCATAGGCAAGCGGGGCCAGCAAGCCCGCGGCCAGCACCTGGCGGCGGTACTGCCGCCAGACGCTGACGGTGCGCTGCCGGTCAGCCAGCGCGAACGGGGACAGCAGCAGCACCATGACCGGGAACGCGGCAAACCCTTGCAGCAGCGGCGGGGTGCGCAAGGTGCTGACCGCGTACTTGTCCCACAGCGTGTACCCGGCGATGAAGGCGCCGGTGGCCAGCGCGAACCCGATTGCCGGACCGGTGCCCGGCCTGGTAGCTGGCGCGCCGTCCGGCTGCTCGGCGTCGCGGCCGGGCAGGCCGATCAGCACGATGCCGACGATGATGCAGCCGATCCCGATCAGGGTCACCGGGCCCGGCCGCTCGCCGAGCACCACGATCCCGGCCACCGCGGCGAGCAGCGCGCCGGCGCCGCGGCCGATCGGGTAGACAACCGACAGGTCGCCGAGCCGGTAGCCGCGCTGCAGGAACAGGAAGTAGCCGGTCTGCAGGACACCGGTGCCGACCAGGAAGACCCAGTTGAGCGGGCCCAGGTGCGGCCTGGTGACCAGCACGATCACCGCGATGACCGGCGCGTAGCAGGCGGTTGCCGTCGCGGCGAGCAGCCAGGCGAACAGGGCGCCGCCGGCCGCCGCTGCCTGCTTGCTGAACAGGTTCCAGCTCGCGTGGGCCAGCGCGGCAATCAGGATCAGGGCGATGGCCGTCGGGCTCACTGACCGCTTTCCATGGCATATACGGCCCGCCGGGGGCGACGGACCTGACGGGGGGTCCAGGGGAGTGCTCCCCCAGGGCAGTGCTGTGCTGTCAGGCTAACCAGCGCAGCCCGGTAGTCTGTGCGCCGTCATGAGCGAGTCGGAGCATACCCAGGACGGCCCAACCGCGGTCGTCCACCTGGTCAGGCACGGTGAGGTGGACAACCCGCGCGGCATCCTGTACGGCAGGCTGCCCGGCTATCACCTGTCGGCCGCGGGCAAGGTGATGGCGAAGGCGGCCGCTGACTTCCTGGTCGGCCGTGACGTCGCCGTGCTGCGCACCTCGCCGCTTGACCGCGCGGTCGAGACCGCGCGGCCGATTGCCGCGGAGTTCGGCCTGCCCGCCGACGTCGACGACCGGCTGATCGAGCCGTGGAACCACTTCGAGGGCATGCGGTTCGCCGTGGGCGACGGCGCGCTGCTCAGGCCTCGGCACTGGCTGTACCTGCGCAACCCGTTCCGGCCGTCGTGGGGCGAGCCGTACCTGCAGGTGGCGAGCCGGATGCTGGCCGCGGCCACCGACGCCGCGCTGGCCGCTGCGGGTCACGAAGCGGTGTGCGTGAGCCACCAGCTGCCGATCTGGGTCACCAGGCGGAGCGCGGAAGGCAAGCGGCTCTGGCACGATCCGCGCAGGCGGCAGTGCGCGCTCGGCAGCGTAACCAGCCTCACCTTCGACGGCGGCCGGATCACCAAGGTGGCCTACGCAGAGCCATCGGGCGCTGGCAGCGGCCAGCTCGCCGGCGCATGACCAGAGCCAGTTTGCCGGCCCGGCTGCACGCCGGGGCCGGCTGTCGGGCACAATAGGCGGCGATACTACCGGCTGTAGGAGATCGCTCGTGTGCCGCCTGAAGCATCAGTCCTGGCGCCGCTGCGGGCCGGCGATGACCGGCCGAGATGGCTAGCGCGGCGCGCGCGCTGACGGCGGCGGCCGCCGCCGCCGTCGTGCTGCTGCTGGCCGGCTGCGATGGCGGGGCCATCGCGCAAGCCACCCCGGAGAGCGACGGGCAGAGCTTTGTCAGCGGCAGCTACAGCACCACCAGCTACAAGCTAGGCGACCGGCCGGCCGCGCCGGATGTGGCCGGAGTCACGCTGAGCGGCAAGCGGCTGCGGCTGTCGGACTACCGCGGCTCGGTCGTCGTCATCAACTTCTGGGGATCCTGGTGCGCGCCATGCCGGGCCGAGGCACCTGCGCTCGGCACGCTTGCCAGGGAGCTTCAGCCAAGAGGCGTCAGGTTCCTCGGCATCGACATCCAGGATCAGCGCGCCACCGCGCTGGCGTTCATGCGGACTTTCAGGATCGGCTACCCGAGCCTGAACGACCCGTCCGACAGCATCGCGCTGGAGTTTCGCAGTACTGTGCCGCCAGCGGCGATCCCGACCACGCTGGTGATCGACAGGACCGGGCACATTGCCGACCGGGTC
>JASHQL010000263.1 GCA_030039155.1 Streptosporangiaceae bacterium
TGATCAACGACCATTTCAACTCGGTCTTGCGGATGGTGAGCCAGGGCTACCTGGTCGTCGGCTCGACCCCCATGCGACCGCTCATCGGAGCGGTGCGCGCCCGCTGGGAGGACGGTGTCGCCGGGCGGTTGGAATTGCCAGAGCTCACCGCACGGGAGAGTGACATCCTGCGCTGCCTGGCGCAGGGGTACTCGATCCGGCAGACCGCCAGAGCCCTCGGGATCGCCCCGAAGACGGTGGAGAACATCCAGACCAGGCTCTTCCGCAAGCTCGGCGTACGCAACCGCTCGGGGGCGTTCGCCGTCGCAGATGCGTTCGGCCTGCTCCCCGCCACTGCGCCGCCGACTGCCCCGGCCGAGACCGCAGCCGTCGGCGCGGGGGGCCATGGGGGTCACCCGTCCCCCAGGGGGTACTCGTCGGTGCCGGGAGACAGCTGGCGGTCCTAGCTTGGTCGGCGGCGTGGTAACCGCGCTATCGCCCGAGGCTCACGATCTGACCTCGGCGCACGCCGAAGAGGAGTGCCAAGGTGACCTACATCATCACCCAGTCCTGCGTCGACGTCCTGGACAGAACGTGCGTCGGCGAATGCCCGGTGGACTGCATCTACGAGGGCGAGCGCATGCTCTACATCCACCCGGACGAATGCGTCGACTGCGGAGCCTGCGAACCGGTCTGCCCGGTAAACGCGATCTTCTTCGAGAACGACGTGCCAGCGGAGTGGCAGGACTACTACCGGGTCAACGTCGAGTTCTTCAATCGTCTCGGCTCGCCGGGCGGCGCGGCCGGCATCGGCAAGATTCGCGCCGACCACCCGGTCGTGGCAGCGCTGCCGCCGCAGGCCACCAGGTACTGACCCGCGATACGGCGGTGACGGCAGCCGGCCAGCGCTGGCGGGCCGCCGCCTGGTATCTGGCGTTCGCCGCGTTCGCCGGGCTGGTCGTCGCCGCGTCTGGCCAGCCGGCGCAGCGGACCTGGGGCGCCTGGGCCGCCGCGGGTTATGCGCTTGCCGCGCTGACCGCCGGGTTGTGGCGATCACGGGGCCGTGAGTTTGCGCTGGCCATAGCCTTGGCCGGCGCGCTGGCGGCGCCACTGGCCTGGCAATTGACCGGCCGCGGCAAGGACGCCGGGGCCGGCGGCGGCTCACTCGAGGTCGTGCGGCGTTCCGCGAGTCTGCTGCTGCTGCACGGTACGCCGTACCTGACCGGGGCGCACATCTCGCACGTGCTGGGCTACGACCCGTACGAGCCCGCGATGACGATCTTCGGCTTGCCAGCCGCGGCCGGCCTGCACGGCGTGGCCGGCGACCCCAGGCTGTGGATGGGCAGCACCGCCGCGGCCGCGCTCGCCGCCGCGTTCCGGCTGGCCCGGCCGGGCAGGACGGTGCGCAGTACGGCGTTCGCGTTCGCTTCGCCGGTGCTGGCGCTGCCGCTGACGACCGGGCTCACCGACCTGCCGGTGCTTGCGCTGCTCTGCCTTGCGCTCGGCTGCACCACCACGCGGCTGCGCGGGCGGCACGCGCTGGCCGTCGCCGCCACCGCGGTTGGCGCGGCCTGCGCCATGAAGGCCACGGCCTGGCCGGCCCTCCCGGTCCTCACCGCGATGCTCGCGGCCAGGGACGGCGGCAAGGCGGCAACCAGGTTCGCGGTGACGGCCGTCAGCACCGCGGCGGCACTCGCGGCGGCGGCGGCGCCGGCCTCGGTGACGTCGCCCGCAGCCTGGTTCCAGAACACCGTGCTCTTCCCGCTGGGCATGACCAGGTACCGGACGCAGGCGGAGAGCCCGCTGCCAGGGCATCTGCTCGCGGCCGCCTGGCCGGCCGGCCGGTGGGCCGCAATCGGCCTGCTGTGCGCCGCCAGCCTGGCGATTGCGGTGTCGCTCGTCGTCAAGCCGCCGGCCGACAGCCGGGCCGCGGCGCGGCGGCTTGCGGTCACGCTCGCCCTGCTGTTCCTGCTGGCGCCGGCCAGCCGCTGGGGCTATTTCGGCTACCCCGTCGTGCTGCTCGGCTTCGTGAGCATGACCCGCAGCGGGCCGGCGCCGGACGGGGGCGGGTCAGCCGAGGCTGCCGGCCGCATCGCGGGCGGCGGCCACGGCGACCTGGCCGAGGCTGATGCCGCCGTCGTTGCAGGGCACCTGGCCGTGCGTGAGCACGGTGAACCCGGCGTCCTCGAGCAGCGCGAGCACCTGCCCGGTGAGCGAAAGGTTCTGGAACACGCCGCCGGATAGCGCGACCGTGCCGAGGCCGGTGCGGGCACGCAGCAGCTGGCAGGTCTGCGCGATCGCCCTGGCGACGCCGTTCTGGAAGCGCGCGGCGAGCACCGGCGGCTCGGTTCCGGCCAGCAGGTCGTCGGCGGCCGCCCTGATCAGGTCGGCGCCTCGGACCAGCAAGGCGCCCTGCCCGCCCGGCTCGATCGTGGCCTGGTAACTGGCGGCCTCGGCCGGCTCGGCAAGCTGCTCGAGTTCGATCGCTGCCTGGCCCTCGTAGTTGATCGTGTCCCTGACCCCGATCAGTGCGGCGGCCGCGTCGAACAGCCGGCCGGCGCTCGAGGTGGCGGGCGCGTTGATGCCGCGCTCGGCCATCGCGAGCACGGCCGGCCAGCGACCGTCGTTGCGCGCCTGCACCGCCAGGCCGTCCGGCATGCCGTCCGGGTAGGCAGCTGC
>JASHQL010000264.1 GCA_030039155.1 Streptosporangiaceae bacterium
CCAGGTCGGGGGTGAACAGCATGGCCATGGCGATCATCGAGCGCTGGCGCATGCCGCCGGACAGCTGGAACGGGTAGCTCTTGAGGTGCACCGGGTCGATGCCGACCATCTTCATCACCTCGGCCGACCGCTCCGCGATCTCGGCCTGCGAGCTGACCCCGTGCGCGCGCATCGCGTCCTTGAACTGCGCGCCCACCTGTTTCACCGGGTTGAGCGCGTTCATCGCGCTCTGCATGACCACCGACATGTTCTTCCAGCGGATCGCGGCAAGCTGGCTGTCGGTCATGCCGACCAGGTTCACTCCGCGGAAGGTGACCGACCCGCCGGTGATCGTGGCCGGTGGCGACAGCAGCTGGGCGACCGCGAACAGCAGCGTCGACTTGCCGCAGCCGGACTCGCCGACGATGCCGAGGAACTCGCCCGGGGCGAGCTCGAAGCTGACGTGGTCGACGGCGACGACATCGCCCTTGGCCAAGGTGTAGGCGACCGACAGGTCGTCCACCTCGAGCACGTGCCCGGCCGCCGGTCCCGAGAAGCCGGGGATGCGCCGTCCGGCCGTGGCGGTCAGCCCGCCGCGATCGGCATCGATCAGGTCGGTGCCTGCCTCGCCGCGGCCGGCCAGGCCGACGGCAGCGGCCCCATCGGCCCGGCGGCGGCCGAGCCGGGTCCGGCCAGGCCGGCTAGCTGGCGCGCTCGACACGGAGCCTCCTTGTCCTGAAGACCGACCTGCGCGACCCGCGCACCGGCCGGAGTGCCGGGTTGCCGATCTCGTCAAAGGCGTAGTTGAGCAGCGCGAACGCGGCGCCGAGCAACGCGATGCCGACACCGGGCACGATCGCCCACATGTACTGATCGGTTTGCAGTGCCTCGTTGTTCTGCGCCCAGTAGAGCATCGTGCCCCAGCTCAGCGAGTCCGGGTCGCCGATGCCAAGGAACTGCAGGCCGGCCGCGGCGATCACGTTGAAGACCGCGGTGCCGAGGAACGTGGCCACGATCAGCGAGGTCATCGTCGGGATGAGCTCGACGAAGACGATGTACATGGCGCGCTCGCCGCGCACCCTGGCCGCCTCAAGGAAGTCGCGGCCGCGCAGCGAGAGCGTCTGCGCGCGCAGCTGTCTGGCCCCGTACGAGTAGCCGGTCACGGTGAGCACGGCGATCAGCACCGGCACCCCGCTGCCCGGCAGGAACGCCACGATGATGATCAGCAGCGGCAGCGTCGGGATGACCAGCAGCACGTCGGTGATGTAGTTCAGCACGAGGTCGAAGACGCCGCCCAGGTAGCCGGCCGCCAGGCCCATGAACACCGAGAGGAAGGTGGACAGCACGCCGGACACCACGGCGATGATGAGCGTCTCCCGAGTGCCGTTGACGAACTGGGAGAACAGGTCCTGGCCGTACTGCGTGGTGCCGAACAGGTGCGCGGTGGACGGGCCGAGCGCCGACTTGTAGAGGTCGGCCTGCGGCGGGTCCTTGGCGATCAGGCTCGGCCAGATGGCAAGCAGGGTGAAGAACGCCAGCAGGACGGTGCCCACCGCTGCTTTCCTGTTGGACCTGATCGCCCGCCAGAACCGGCCGATCGCCTGGGTGCCTGCCCTGGCCGCACCGCCGGCCGTGGTGACCGGCTCGGTCATCGTCATCAGGTTCGCCATGGCGTTACCTCGCTGCCCTCGTCCGCGGGTCAAGCAGCGCGGTGGCGATGTCGGCAAGCAGGATCGCCAGCAGCACCGCGACCGTGATCAGCAGGAACAGCGCCTGCATGAGCGGGTAGTCCTCGCTGTCAAGCGCCTGCACCAGCAGGTAGCCGACGCCGTTGTAGTTGAAGACGTATTCCACGAAGACCGCGCCGCTGACCACGAAGCCGAGCGACATCGCGAACCCGGACAGGTTGGGCAGGATCGCGTTGCGTGCCGCGTAGTCGAACATGATCCGCCTGGCCGGCAGGCCCTTGGCCCTTGCCATCCTGATGTAGTCCTCGGCCAGCGTGGTGATCATGGTGTTGCGCATGGTCAGGATCCAGCCGCCGATGAAGGTGATCAGGATCGACGCGGCCGGCAGCACCGCGTGGTCGAGGATGTCGCCGACGTAGCTCCAGTTCCACGAGGCCGTCAGGCTCGGGTTCACGTTGAAGAACGCCGGGAACCAGTGCAGCTGCAGCGAGAAGATGATGATCAGCAGCATGGCCAGCCAGAAGTACGGGATGGCCGAGGTAATGATGAACACCGGCGGCAGCACGCTGTCCAGCCAGCCGCCGCGGCGCCAGGCGCCGACGATCCCGATCAGCGTGCCGAGCAGGAACGCCAGGATCGTGGTGACGCCGATCAGGCCGAGCGTCCACGGCAGCGCCTGCAGCACCACGTGAGTGACCGGCTCGGGGAAGAACGTGATCGAGGTGCCGAACCTCAGGTGGATCAGGTTGTACAGGTACTTGACGTACTGCGACCAGATGCTGGCCTTGGTGTTCACGCCGAAGGCAATCTCAAGCGCGTGCAAGGCCGCGGGGTTGATCCGGCCTTTGAACCTGGCCAGCAGCGCCTCCGCCGGGTTGCCCGGCATCAGCCTCGGCAGCAGGAAGTTCAGGGTGATGCAGGTCCACAAGGTGAGCGCAAAGAAGCCTGCGCGGCGCAGTGCGTACCTCATGCTCTGCTCCAGGTCATCAACGTAGGCTCCCTCGCGCTCACCTTGCGTGCTGTGTCACCTGTCGGTCAAGGCCTGGGGACCCGGACCCTGGTCCGGGTCCCCAGGCTGGCCCTTAGGACTTGGGCCGGAGGTGCAGCAGCGTGACCTCCATGTCGGGGTTGTTGTAAGGGGCCGGCTGGGCGTACGGGTTCGACGGCGTCTCCCAGCCGCTGAAGTTCGCGGTTGAGTACTGGTACCAGTCGACTTCCTCGGTCACCGGGATCAGCGGCACGTCCTTGAGCATGATCTCCTGCAGCTGGTCGATGATCGAGTGCTGCGTGGCGGTCGAGGTGGTGGCGGCGTACTCGTCGAACAGCTTGTCCGTCGCCGGGTTGATGTACCGCTCGTAGTTGGTCGAGGCCGGCTTGCCGATCGCTGCAGTGTTGCCCGAGTACAGCCACTGCCGCATCTCGTAGTACGGGCTTGGCCCGCCGCTCTCCGAGTCATAGGCGAGGTCGAAGCTGCCGTCCTCGACCCTGGTGTCGAAGTCGGTGCCGGACAGGTTCAGCGGGGTGAGCTGGATGCCCACCGCCTTCATGTCGGAGATGATCACCTGCATGGCGGCCACCCAGTCGGAGAACCCGCCGTTGTTGACCACGCTGAACGACAGCGGCTTGCCGGACGGCGACACGAAGATCCCGCTCGAGTTCTTCTTGAAGCCGGCCTTGGTCAGGATCGACTCGGCCTTGGCCGGGTTGTAGGCGTAGTCGCCGAAGGCGGCGGCCTCCGAGGTGTCCTCCCAGGTGGAGTACGTCGGCGTGACGATGCCGGTCTGGTTGGACGCCGGCTCGTAGCCGGACTCGCCGATCGTCGAGACCTTGCTGCGGTCGATCGCGTACGCCATGGCCTGGCGCACCGCGACGTTGGACAGCAGCGGGTTCTTCAGGTTGATGAACAGCGAGACGTTCGCCACCGGCGGGAACCAGTAGTGGTTGTCCGGGCTCTTGCTCTTGTAGAACGAGTTGATGCTCGGGATGTACTGGCCGCCCCACTGTGCCTGGCCGGTGGCCAGTTCGGTGTTGGCCGGGTCGTTCGAGGTGAACGCCGGGTAGTCGACGGTCTTGATCTTGGGCAGGCCCGGCTGCCAGTAGTGCGGGTTGGCGTGGAAGGTGATCTGCTCCGGCGTGCACGAGACCGTGTACGGGCCGGTGGCGACCGGGTCAGGGTCGTTGTAGGTGACCGGGTTCTTGAGCTTGGACCAGATGCTCATCGGCACGATCGGGACCTGGTCGGCGATGTAGTAGAAGTACGGCACGGCGGCGGTCTTGAAGGTGAAGACCACGTTGTCGCCCTGCTGCACCACGCTCTTCAGCACGGTCCACACCGCGTTCACGTCAAGCGCGGGGAACTTCTTCATCAGGTTGAAGGTGCCGGCCACGTCCGCCGCGGTCAGCGTGGTGCCGTTGGTGAACTTGACCCCGTTGCGGATGGTGAAGGTGATGACCTTGTTGCCGTCGCTCCAGGTCCACTTGGTGGCCAGCCACGGTGTGGTCTTCTGGTTCTCCAGCGAGTCCACGAACACCAGCGGCTCGTAGACAGGGCCAAAGATTTCCCAGCTCACCGAGCTGTTGAACGGGTTGAAGCCGCACGTCCACTCGGCGCCGCTCTCGTTGGAGATGGTCAGCACCTTGGACGAGCTTGAGCTGGTTGAGCTTGGGGAGCTGCCCCCGCACGCCGCCGCGAGCAACCCGGCGACGGCGGCGACGGAGATAACCCCGATCGACCTGAGGCCTCTCATATTGCCTAACCCTTCGAGTGAGAGAGTTGCGCGGCCGGCCCGGCAGGCTGCCGCTGACCGGCGCGCAGGCGCCGATGTGTGACATGGCCGGGGAGGATTCCTTGCGGCCGGGTTGAGGCAAGCAGTGTACTTTTCATACTGCTATGCCCTGATTGCTAGCCACCGGCCCGTGCTCGGTGCCGGGTTGAGCGTCCATCTGCGCTGATGGCTCGAGCTGTACTGAACTGCTGCCAGGCGTCTCCTGGACTTGCCTGCCGCTTGGTGCGCTGGGGCCGGCGGCGTTGGCGGCCCAGCTTGCTGCGGCCGGGGTGGTAGCCCCGACGCTGGCCAGGTCGACCTGGCCTGGCTGTGGGTGATCCGGCTGCGTGCTCTGCGGTGTCCTGGCTGGCTGGCTGTCGGTGTGCTGCTGGCTGGCTTGCCCGGCTTGGCCGGCTGGCCCGGCTTGGCCGGCTTGCCTGGCTGCAGCTGCGGCGGCGTCGATGGCGAGAGCGACGGCACCGAGCAGCGGCGCCTCCTGCGGGAACTTCGCGAGCACGAGCTCAGGCGGGTAGGGGACCCCGGCCTCGAGCGCTTCCCGCAGCCGCGGCGCGATCCGGTCCCAGGACCCCACCATGCCGCCACCGACCGCGATTCGCGCCGGATCAACCAGGATCGCCACGTTCACCAGGTGGAAGGCCAGCTCGTCGAGGAACTCGTCGACCAGGCCGGCCAGCGCGGTATCGGCGGCGGCTGCGGCGAAGATCTCGGCCGCCGTGGCCTGGCCGTCCGGGCTGGCCTGGGCGTCCGAGTCGGCCTTGGTGTCCGAGGCCTGGGTGTCCGAGCTGGCCCGGCTGCGCGAGCTGGCTCCGCTGTCGGTGGCCGCCCGGCTGGACAGGCCCTGTCCGCTGACCATCTGCTCGAGCATCGTCCGCCGATCGAGCGGCAGGCCGACGTCGGCGACCGAGCGCAGGTTGTAGCCGATCTCGCCGGCCGCGCCGTGGCTGCCCACGACCACCTGCCCGTTCGCAACGACGGCGGTGGATAGCCCGGTGCCGAGGTTGAGGTAGACGGCCGTATCGCAGCCGGCCAGCGCGCCCCAGCGCGCCTCGGCCTGTGCCGCCGCCTTCGCGTCCGTGGTCATCGCCACCGGTATGCCGGGGAACTCGGTCCGCAGTTCGCGGCCGAGCTGCAGTTCGCCCCAGCCGTTGATGGCCGGTGCCAGCTCGACCCCGTCCTCGAGCGGGATGCCGAAGGTGGATACCCCCACCGCGGCGAGCCTGGTCCCTGGCGCGGCGTCGGCGAGTAGCTGCCTGGCGGCGGCGAGGCCGCGGGCGAAGCTGACCCGTGCACCATGCTCGCCGCCGCTCTGCACGGCGGCGGAACCGATCTTGTTGCCGGCAAGATCGCACACCGCAACGGCAATCTTGGTGCCGCCGAAGTCCAGGCCGAGCACGACCTGGGGGTGGCTGACGCTGATGGCTCTGGTCCTCAGAATCGGGGGCGGAGTGGCTGTTTCCGAAAAATTTAGTTAGGACAGTATCCTAACTATGTACTCGGAACAAGACCGGTGATACAACCGCAACATAGCTGTGGCCAGGCGGGCGGAATGAGTCGCTGGGACGCGGCCGGCCGGCCCGCCCCAGGCCACTGCGCAGCGGCGGAGTTTCGGTCGGACACGAAGCCGCGGACGCGGAAGGATGACAGCGTGGATGGGGGAGTGACAGCGGCCGAGGCGGGCGCCAAGGGGCGGGCCGCCGCTGACCAGCCGGCCGTCGGCCGGCCTGCCGGGGCCGCTGCCACCAACGGCGACACCAGGCAAGACGGGGCAGGCCTGCCAGCAGCCGATCAGCTCGGCCTGGCGCTGCCCGGCCAGCTGACCGGGGCGCAGCTGACTGTGGGCCAACTGTCGGCGGGCCAGCTAGCAGCGGGCCAGCTAGCGGCCGGCCAGCTCACTGCGGGCCAGATGACGGCCGGTCAGGCAGCCAGGCCGCAACTGCTACGGGCGCTGAACGAGCAGCTGCTGCTCAACCACATCAGGCAACTCGGCCGCTGTTCGCGGGCAGACCTGGCCAGGCTGTCCGGGCTGTCCAAGCCGACGGTGTCGCTCGCGCTGGCCAACCTGGAGCGGGCCGGCCTGGTTCGGGAGGCCGGCCAGCGGACCGGGGTGCCCGGCAGGTCTGCGGTGCTGTACGAGATCAGGCCGGGGGCCGGTTACGTGCTCGGGCTCGATATCGGTCGGCAGTACCTGCGGGCCGCGCTGGCCGACCTGACCGGCGAGGTGCTGGCCAGGTCCTCGGTGCGGTCGCACGCGTCGAGCGTGACCGGCCGGGTGGACCAGCTCGCCGCGCTGGCCGACGACGTGTCAGCCGACGCCGGCATCAGCAGGGCCGCGGTCACCCAGACGGTGATCGGCAGTCCCGGCGTCTACGACCCTGGCCGCAACGCGATCACCTTGCCCGGCAGCCTGGCCGGCTGGGGCCGGCCTGCGGTGCTGAAGGCGCTGCGGGCGGCGTTCGGCGACCAGGTCGTGCTGGAGAACGACGTGGACGCCGCCACCCTGGCCGAGCGTGACCACGGACACGGCAGGGACTTCGGCACGTTCGCGTTCGTGTCGATCGGCACCGGCATCGGCATGGGCCTGGTCATCGACGGCAAGCTGCACCGCGGGGTGCACGGCGCCGCCGGTGAGATCGCGTATATGCCGATATCTGACGGCCACGGCGTGAATGAGGGCGATGCGCGCCGGCGCGGCACGCTGGAGGCGGCCGGCTCGGCATCGGCCATCGTGCGGGCCGCGCGGCAGGCCGGGATGCGCGGCGTGGTCTCGGCCCGTCGGGTGTTCGAGGCGGCGGCCGGCGGGGATCAGCGCGCCGCCGAGGTGGTAGCCGGCGCCGCGGCACTGGCTGCCAAGGCCGTCTGCGCGGTCATCACCGTGGTGGACCCCGAGCTTGTCGTACTTGGCGGCGGCATCGGCCAAGCGCCAGGCTTCGCCGACGCGGTGACCGCGGAGTTGCGCAAACTCGCGCCGGTGCTGCCGGACGTCCGGGTGAGTGCGCTCGGCACCTACGCGGTGGTGGACGGCTGCCTCGCTTCCGGCGGCTCGCTTGCCTGGCAGCGGCTCACCGCACTGCCGGTAGCGCCCGCCACCGAGGTCGCGCCCGCATAGCCGTCACGTGGTTAGTCCTGATATAAGCGTTTTCTGGTAACCGCTGCGTCAACGTATGTGGTTTTAGTGCTGCTGGAATGACACCAAATCCACATCCGTCGGCCGGGCAGTCTGGCAGCGCCACCGCAGGCTTACCGGGGCGGCGGGCTGGGCAGGGTTTGCTGAGCGACGAAGCAGACTGACACCAACCGGGGGAGGCGTCAGTTCGATGAAATCGCCCGCGCCAGTCCGCGCCCCAGGTCAAACGCCAGCCCAGACGCCAGGTCAAACGCCAGCTCAGACGCCAGGCCAAGCCCCAGCCCAAACACCAGACCAGCACCCTGCCCAGGGCAGCAACCCCGCCCCGGACAGGAGCCAGGCCCTGGGCCGGAGCCAGGCCCAGCAGCCGGCCAGCCTGCTCGGCAGCCGGCAGGTCCAGCACGAAGTCCTTGACGCACTGGCGACCTGCCGCAATCACCGCGCCTGGTTCGCCGGGTTCGCCAGGCCGTATCTCGGCACCGACCCCATCGAGGTGGGCAGCGGCCTGGGCGACTACGCGCTTGAGTGGCTCGGCGACGTCGACACGTTCACCGCGACCGAGGCCGACCCGCAGATGCTCGCCAGGCTCGAGGCGGCAACAGCCGATTTGCCCAACCTCAAGGTCAGGCAGCTCGCGCTGCCCACCGCCGAGCGGTCTGACCATAGCTGCGCGATCGGCTACAACGTGCTCGAGCACATCGCCGACGACGTGTCCGCGCTGCGCAGCATGGCCAGGCTGGTGCGGCCCGGCGGGCACGTGGTGCTGGTCTGCCCGGCGTTCCAGTTCGCGATGAGCCAGGTGGACATCGCCACCGGGCACGTCAGGCGCTATTCGCGGGCGAGCATGCGGCAGGCGCTGACCGCGGCTGGCCTTGACGTGGTCTCGGTGAGGTACGCGAACTCGCTCGGCCTGGCCTGCTACTACTGCGTGACCAGCCTGCTGGGCCGGGCGCCGGCCGCGGGACCGGCGATGACCTGCTATGACGCGCTTGCCGTGCCGGTGATCCGGGCCATCGAGCGGTTCGTGAGCCCGCCGTTCGGCCAGTCGGTGGTGGCGGTGGCGCGGACACCGGGGCTGCGCCGGGACTGACTGTCGCAGCCGGCCGCTAGCGTGGTTGGAAGCGGACAGACAGCAGCCAAGCGCGGGCAGGGGAGATGACATGACCACGCTGCAGGACCGGCCGAATACCGCGCTCCTGGTCGTCGACGTGCAGCAGGGCGTCGTCGAGGGAGCGCACCAGCGGGACGAGGTGGTTGCCAACGTCGCGAGCCTGGTCGAGCAGGCCAGGGCGGCGAAGGTGCCGGTCGTCTGGGTGCAGCACTCGAGCGAGGACCTGGCGAGCGGCAGCGACCAGTGGCAGATCGTGCCCGAACTGGCGCCTGCCGAGGCCGAGCCGCTGGTGCACAAGCGCTACGCCGACTCGTTCGAGGACACCACGCTGGAGGCGGTGCTGGCCGGGCTGGCGGCGGGCCGGCTGATCGTGGCCGGCGCGCAGACCGACGAGTGCATCCGCGCCACGTTGCACGGCGCGGTCGTGCGGGGCTACGACGCGATCCTGGTCAGCGACGCGCACACCACAGAAGACCAGACCGAGTGGGGAGCGCCGCCGCCGGATCAGGTCATCGCGCACACGAACTTGTACTGGACCGGCCACCGGGCGCCGGGCCGGACGGCCGGCACCGTGCAGACCAAGGATGTCGACTTCGGCGCTCGCCCCTGAGCCAGCCGGC
>JASHQL010000265.1 GCA_030039155.1 Streptosporangiaceae bacterium
CCGGACAACAGGGTCACGGTGGATGGCGAAGGCAACATCCACCTGGCCTACGCCGGCAGCAACGACAGCGAGGCGGCCGGCCTGTACCAGGAGTTCAGGAAGATCCTCAACCACGTGGGCCTGGCCAGCCATCACGTGCTGCACAAGAACTTCTACATGAGCATGAACGTGCCGATCGCGGGCGTCGCCCATCAGGCCGGCACCTGCAGGTTCGGCACCGACCCGGCGACGTCGGTGGTCGACGTGCACTGCAAGGCACACGAGCTGGACAACCTCTATGTCGCCGACACCAGCTTCTTCCCGAGCATCGGCGCGGTGAACCCGGCGCTGACCGCGATCGCCAACGCCATCAGGGTCGGCGAGCACATCGCCGGCCGGCTCGGCGCTACCGCCACCGACATCAAGGCGCCAGCGCCGCGCGCGCCGGTCGGGCCTGCCACCGCAATCACCCGGCAGGGATGAGGAGCGCGCGGCACGCGGCGGGAACGTCACAGTGCATCCCACAACGCCAGGAAGGAAGCAATGAACTACGGCCAGAGCAGTTCCGCGACTGGATTCAAGCTCAGCAGCACGCCGATGATCACCGGTGCGGCCCTGATCGGAGCCGGCAGCCTGATCGGGCTGGCCGGGATGATCGTCGGCGGTGCCGCGATGTACTCCGCGGCCCGCAAGTGGTTCGTTGAGCTCGAGATGCCGCCGAGCGAGGTAGTCAAGCACAAGTGGAACCAGACCAAGGCCGCCACGGTCGCTGGTGCCAGCGCATGGCAGCAGCACCACAACGGCGCGCCTGCCCGCGCTCACGCCTGACCCACCGATGACGCAGCGGGCGGCCCGCGCAGCGGGCCGCCCCTTGGAGGCGTGAGATGCGCGAGGACCTGGCCAGGTGGCAGTTCGCCTTCACCTCGGTGAACCACTTCCTGTTCGTCCCCGTGACGATCGGCCTGGCATTCCTGACGGCCCTGCTGCAGACGGCCTGGCATCGCCGGGGAGGCTCTGAGTACCTGCGCCTGACCAGGTTCTTCGGCACGCTGCTCGTGATCAACGTCGCGATCGGCGTGGTCACCGGGCTGGTGCAGGAATTCGAGTTCGGGATGAACTGGTCGGCCTACTCCAAGCTGGTCGGCAACATCTTCGGCGCGCCGCTCGCCATGGAGGGGCTTGCCGCGTTCTTCCTCGAGTCCACCTTCCTCGGGCTGTGGCTGTTCGGCTGGGACAAGCTGTCGCGCCGCGTGCACCTGGCCACGATCTGGCTGGTGGCGCTCGGCAGCGTGCTGTCAGCGGCGTTCATCATGGCCGCCAACTCGTGGATGCAGCACCCGGTCGGCTACCTGATGGTGCACGGCAAGCCGCAGCTGACCGACATCTGGGCGCTGTTCACCAACCCGGTGTTCATCTGGAGTTACGCCAAGGTGGTACTGGCGGCCCTGGTCACCGGCGCCGCGGTGATGCTCGCCGTCTCGGCCTGGCAGCTGCGCCGCGGCGGAGACCGCGCCGTGTTCACCAGATCGGCCAGGCTCGGGCTGATCGTCCTGGTGCCCGCGATCCTGCTGGCCATGCTGGTCGGCGACGAGCTCGGCGTGATCGAGGCCAGGTACCAGCCCATGAAGATCGCCGCAGCCGAGGCGCAGTGGAAGACCTGCCAGCCGTGCGCGTTCTCGCTGATCCAGATCGGCGGCGGCAACAACGACCACGCGCCCACCCAGATCCTGGCCATCCCGCACCTGCTGTCGCTGCTGGCGACCAACCACTGGAACGGCAAGGTGGTCGGGATGACCCCGCTGCAGGCGCAGTACGCGGCCAAGTACGGCCCTGGCAACTACGTGCCGAACGTGTTCGTCCAGTACTGGGGCATGCGCGCGATGGCCTACCTGGCGGTGATCGTGTTCCTGGTCGGCGTCTGGGGGCTGTGGCTGTCCAGGCGCAAGAAGCTCGGCACCGCCAGGCGATTCCTGTGGACGGCGCAGTGGCTGGTGATCCTGCCATTCCTGATCAACACGGCTGGCTGGCTGCTGACCGAGAGCGGCAGGCAGCCGTGGATCGTGCAGGGGATCATGCTCACCAAGCACGGGCTGTCCCCCACCGTCAGCACCCCGATGCTGTGGACAAGCGTGATCGCGTTCGTGCTGCTGTACGGCACGCTCGGCACCGTCGACCTGCTGCTGATGCTGCGCTACTCGCGCAAGGAACTGGCACCGGCGCCGGCCCAGGACGCGGCCGGCGAGCCGGTCCCGGCGATGGAGTACTGAGGCGCTGCCATGGCATTCGTCCCGCTCTGGTTCATCCTGATCGCCGTGCTCTGGACCGGCTTCTTCGTGCTCGAGGGCTTCGACCTTGGCGTCGGCATGCTGCACGGCTTCGTCGGCAAGGACGAGGCGGAGCGGCGGGCCGCGATGAGCACCATCGGCCCGCTGTGGGACGGCAACGAGGTGTGGCTGATCGTCGCGGTGGGCGCGACGTTCGCCGCGTTCCCCGACTGGTACGCCACCATGTTCTCGTCGTTCTACCTGCTGGTCGTCATCGCCCTGGTGGCGCTGATCCTGCGCGGGGTGTCGTTCGAGTACCGGGAAAAGCGGCAGAGCCCGCGCTGGCGGCGCACCTGGACCTGGCTGCTGGCGATCGCCAGCCTGCTCGTGCCGCTGGTCATCGGGATCTGGCTCGGCGACCTGCTGGCAGGCGTGCCGATCGACGCCAGCCACACGTTCACCGGCAACTTCGGCGACCTGCTGCAGCCGTACGCGATCTTCACCGGGGTGGCGCTGGCGGGGCTGTGCCTGCTGCACGGCGGCACGTTCCTCGCGCTCAAGACCGAGGGCATGGTCCGGCTCAGGTCAGCCAGGCTGGCCAGGCTCGCCGCCCCGGTCAGCGTCCTGCTCGTGCTGGCGTTCATCTGCTGGACGCACGTCATCGCCGACCGCGGGGCGCTGCTGAACCCGGTCGAGTTCCTGGTCTTCATCGGCGCGCTCGCCGCCGGCCTGCTGGCCTTCGACCGGCACGAGGGCTGGGCGTTCACCGCCACCACCGTGGTGATGGGGCTGGCCATCGTGACGATCTTCGTAGACCTGTACCCGAGGGTGATGGTCAGCAGCACCAACCTGGCCTACAGCCTCACCGCGCGCGGCGCCGCGGCACCGCCGTACTCGCTGAAGGTCACCACGGTCGCCGCGCTGGTGCTGCTGCCGTTCGTGCTGGCCTACCAGGCCTGGACGTACTACGTGTTCAGGCGCAGGATCAGCGACCGCGACTTCCGGCCGCCGCCGGCCAGGCCGCGCAGCTACACCGCGGTAGGCGCGGCGGCGCCGGGCCAGGGACCGGCCGGCTCGCACCGCAGGGGAGGCCGGCTCGCCCGAGCCTGGCGCACCGGCCGCAGTTGAAGGGAGTGGCAGCGATGGCAACACAGCAGGCCGCGAGGCCGAGCCTCGGCGAGCGGCGAGCCAGGGGGGAGCAGGCCCGCGCGCAGGTGCCGCCGTCGGGCCATGCCGGCTGGGTTCCGGCAGCGGGCCGCCCCGACCCGGTCGCGCTGCTCGAGGAGCAGGACAGCACCAGGGAGCCCGACCTGGTGCCGGTCCGGCACGGCCGGATGCTGGTCTCACCGTTCACCTTTTACCGGGGCGCGGCCAAGATCATGGCCGCAGATCTGAGCGACACCCCGGTGGCGGGCCTTGAGGTGCAGCTGTGCGGCGATGCGCATCTGTCCAACTTCGGGGTTTTCGCCTCGCCGGAACGGCAGCTGATGTTCGACCTGAACGACTTCGACGAGACGCTGCCGGGGCCGTTCGAGTACGACGTGAAGCGGATGACGGCCAGCTTCACGATCGCGGCAAGGCACAACGGGTTTTCCAAGGCAGATACCAGGGCCGCGACGCTCGCCTCGGTCACCGCCTACCGCGAGGCCATAGCCGGCTTCGCCGAGCAGGGAACGATGGACATCTGGTACGCCAGGATGGACGAGAACCAGGTGACCGCGGCGGTCCGCGGCATGGTGGCCGACACCAGCAAGCAGGCCAAGGGCGCCGGGGGCAAGCGCGCGAAGCGCCAGGCAAAGCTCGCCATGCAAGCCGCGAAGCGGGCCAAACGGGGCCGGGACAAGGCAGTTGCCAGGGACAGCCTGCAGGCCCTGTCCAAGCTCGGCGAGCTGGTCGGCGGCAGCTACCGGATCGTCAGCCAGCCGCCGATCGTGGTCCCGGCCCGTGAGCTTGCCGCGACCTACGGGCTGTCCGCGGACGACGTCATGCCGGTGATCGAGGACCAGTTCCGCGCCTACCGCGCCACCCTGCCTGACGACCGGCGGAAGCTGCTCGAGGGCTACGAGATCGTGGATGCCGCCCGCAAGGTGGTGGGCGTCGGCAGCGTGGGAACCCGTGCCTTCATCGTGCTGCTGCAGGGCCGTGACCCGCAGGACCCGCTGTTCCTCCAGATCAAGGAGGCGACGGCGTCGGTGCTCGAGCCGCACCTGGGCAAGAGCCGGTATCGGCAGCACGGCGAGCGAGTCGTCCAGGGACAGCGGATGATGCAGGCCGCCAGCGACATATTCCTCGGCTGGACCAAGGGACTCGACGTGCGCCGCCATTACTACTGGCGGCAGCTGCGCGACATGAAGGGATCGGCCCTGGTCGAGGAGATGCCGCCGATCGCGCTGACCTTCTACGCCCAGCTGTGCGGGTGGACGCTTGCCCGCGCGCACGCCCGCTCCGGCGACCCGGTGGCGATCGCCGCATACCTTGGCGACAGTGCCGCGTTCGACAAGGCGATCGCGGACTTCGCCAGGCGCTACGCCGATCAGAACGACAAGGACTACCAGCAGTTCGCCGCGGCAGTCCGGGGCGGCCAGCTGCAAGCGGCAGCGGGCGCCTGAGCGCCGGCACCACGGCCTTCCGGCTCGGCAGCGCGGCCGCGGCAGCGCAGCACGACAGGGTGTAGTGGTTGTCGCCCGCCGCAGCATCACCCGCGCAG
>JASHQL010000266.1 GCA_030039155.1 Streptosporangiaceae bacterium
ATCGTGGTGCTTGCCGACGGCCAGCTGGTGCTCTACGTCGAGCGCGGCGGCAAGACGCTGCTGTCCTGGACCAGCGACCCCGAACTGCTCGGCCCGGCCGCCCGTGCGCTCACCGCAGCGGTCCGCGACGGCGCGCTTGGCCGGCTCAGCGTCGAGCGCGCCGACGGAACTGGCGTCTTCGACTCACCGCTCGCGGACGCCCTCGAGCAGGCCGGCTTCCGGCCGACGCCGCGCGGCCTGCGGCTGCGCGGCTGACGCCGCCGCGGCCGGACCGGCCAGCCGTCAGCGGTCGCCGAGTATCCCGCCGATGATGCCGCCGCCCATCCCGCCGCCACCCATGCCACCGCCCATGCCGCCGCCCATGCCACCGCCGAGCATGTCGCCGAGCAGGCCGCCGCCGCCCATGCCGCCGCCATGGTGCTCCTGCTCGTTGCGCTCGGCGTGAATCGCCTCGATCGCCAGCATCAGCGCAAGCAGGAAGACCGGGTTCTGGCCGTCGGCAATGTCAATGGCGAACTTCTCCCGCAGCGAGAACTGGCGCTGCATCGCGGCGACCGGCGCCCCGCCGTTGTCGAGCGTGTAGTTGCCGCCGTTGAAATGACCGCGCGCGGTCAGCATTCCGTACGCGGACTCGATGTTGTAGTGATCGCCGAGGAAGCCGGCGTGCCGTACCTTGGCGACCTGCTGGCCGCCAACGTAGATCTCGTGCGCGTCGCTGAACACGTGCTTGCGGATGTCGGCGACCTGCTGGCCCGACATGTCATGCAGCGTGATCTGCGAGCCGAAATGACCGCGCGCCTCGAACTGCGGCGTGCCGTAGGTGTCAGTGATCTCGAATCGCTCCATCAGCGACCATTTGCTCGACATGACGTATTCCATGCCTCGCACTCTGGCCGAATCTGGACGCCTGGCGCAAGCGTGCGACCACCTAGCCGGCCAGGCCGGCCAGGGTCAGCCCGAAGTCGCCGTGCCGGTCGGTCCAGAACCGCCTCGACGCGAGCCCGGCAGCGGCCAGCTCCGCCTGCAGTCCGGCGCTGCGGAACTTCGCCGAGATCTCGGTATGCAGGTCCTCGCCGGCCGCGAACGAGATGGTCAGGCCGAGGTCGCCGATCGTGACCTGCTGCGCGCAGGCCGAGCGCAGCCGCATCTCGATCCACTCGTGCCCGGCGTCCCAGAGCGCGACGTGCTCGAACTTGTCGACCGCGAAGTCGGCGTGCAGTTCGCGGTTGAGCACGACGAGCACGTTGCGGTTGAACTCGGCTGTCACGCCCGCCCGATCGTCGTAGGCGCGCACCAGCCTGGCCGGGTCCTTCACCAGGTCGGTACCGAGCAGGAACGTGTCGGCCGGCCCGAGCGCCTCGGCCACCTGCCGGAACAGCGAGGCCCTGGCATCGGGACCGAGGTTCCCGATGGTCGAGCCGAGGAACGCGATCATGCGGCGCCCGCCGCACGGCAGCGCCGCCAGGTCGTGCTCGAAGTCGCCGACCACCGGCGCTACCTGCAGGCCGGGGTAGTCAGCCGACAGCTTGGCTGCCGCCTCGCTGAGCACGACAGGGTCGACGTCAAGCGGTACGAACGTGCGCAGCGTGCCGTGGTCGAGCAGCGCCGTCAGCAGCAGCCTGGTCTTGGTCGAGGTCCCGCTGCCAAGCTCGACCAGCGACTCGCACGCCGCCAAGGCGGCTATCTGCCCGGCGTGCTGCCGCAGGATGGCGGTCTCGGCCCTGGTGAGGTAGTACTCGGGCAGCCGGGTGATCTTGTCGAACAGCTCGCTGCCGCGCTCATCGTAGAAGTACTTCGGCGGCAGGCTCTTCGGCGTCGCGGTCAGGCCGGCCAGCACGTCGGCGCGCAAGGCGTCCAGGTAGCTCGCGGGGCCCGGCTCGGGCAGGCTGGGCGCTGGCATCAGGGTGCCTCCAGTCCGGTCATGGTGATCACTTCGCCGTCAACTTCAAGCAGGTGGTAGTCCGGCACGTCCTGCCAGCGCGGATCATCGTCGTACGGCTCGCTGGCCACCACCACGCCGTCGTCGGCGCGAAGGACGCTGAGGGAGTCGGTCCACCTGGTGGCCAGCACCCGCCGGCCGTCGGTGACCAGCAGGTTGAGCCGCGCGCCCGGATCGCGCTTGCCGACGCCGACCACGAACTCGCCGAGCCGCTCCGGGCCGAACGCGAACAGGTGCGCGGCGAGCTGCGCGGAATCGCAGACCGACTCGGCAGCCGGGTGCGGGCCGAGCAGGCCGCGGTCGATCACGCCGTTATGCGACGCCAGCCAGCGCCCCGACTGGAACGGGGCGACGGCCGTCTCGTCGGCGGGCATCCCGGCGGTTGCCGACCGGACGGCGGCCAGCACGCACCGGGCGGAGATCACCGGTGCCACCGAGGCGAAGGACGCGTCTGCCCACAACGGCCGGTTCGATCGCCACCTGGCCGGCTCGGCGGTGACCGCCGGGTAGAAGCCCACGCCCCAGCCGTCGGCGTTCATCGTGCCGTGGCACTGGCGGCGCGGCGCATATGACTGGGTGCGCAGCCCGTGCGCCGGCGCCAGCATGAGTTCGCTCAGCGACCGCGGCGCGCCGAGCCAGGCGAGATGACGGCACACTCAGGCGTCCCAGGCCAGCCGCATGCCGGTGAAGATCTGCCGCCTGATCGGGTAGTCCCAGTTCCGGAACGACGGCCGGATCGCCGTGGTCGCGACCGCCCACGAACCGCCGCGCAGCACCTTGTAGTCGCCGCCGAAGAACGGCTGGCTGTAGTCGCGGTAGATCATCGGGCTGAATCCCGGCCACGGCGTGAAGTCCGAGGACGTCCACTCCCAGACGTCGCCGATCATCTGCTCGGCGCCGTACGCCGAGGCGCCCTGCGGGTAGGCGCCGACCGGGGCCGGCCGCAGTGCCGCTCCGCCGAGATTGGCGCGCTCCGGGCCCGGCGGCGCCGACCCCCACGGCCACCGGCGCCTGCGGCCGGCTGCCGGGTCCCACGCGCACGCCTTCTCCCACTCCACCTCGGTCGGCAGCCGTGCGCCTGCCCAGCGGGCGAACGCCTCGGCCTCGAAGTAGCAGATGTGCTGCACCGGCTCGTCCGGCGGCACGTCCTCCTCGTTGCCGAACCTGCGCCTGGTGCCCTGCGCGGTCCAGAACAGCGGCCGCTGCAGCCCGGCCTCGGTCCGGTGCGCCCAGCCGCTGGCCGACCACAGCTCCGGCCTGCGGTAACCGCCGTCGGCCATGAACTCCTGCCACTGCCGGTTGCTGACCGGGACGCGGCCGATCCAGAACGGGCCGACGTCCACGGTGTGCGCGGGCCGCTCGTTGTCCAGCGAGGTCGGCTCGCTGATCGCGTCGACGCCGAGGGTGAACGGCCCGCCAGGCACCCGGACGCGGTCCGGCCGCAGCGGCCGGCCGGCCGGCAGCGACCGCCGTGCCAGCAGCACCGGCGTGCCCTGCCGCAGCTGCAGCGTGGCGTACATCGTCTCGTCGTGCTGTTCCTCGTGCTGCACGACCATGGCCGCCGCGAACAGGTGCCGATCTGGCTCACGGTCGAGCAGGTCAAGCACCCGGCCACGGACCTCGTAGTCGTACGCGCGGGCCTCGACCGGCGGCAGCAGCGGCAGCGCCGGCCGGTCAGCGCGCGGGTGCTTGAAGGCGTCGTAGAGCGAGTCGACGGCCGGCTCGAGCAGGCCTGGCCGGCCCTGGTCGCCACCGCGCAGCAGCCAGAACTCCTCCTGCTGGCCGACGTGCGCGAGATCCCACACCAGCGGGCTCATCAGCGGGTCATGCTGGGCCACGAGCGTCGGGTCATCCAGGTCGGTGAGGCCCAGCGTGCGCGTCCTGGCCTGGTCCAGATCACGGACCACCTGGTCAAGCATGGGCAAGCTCCTTGAGCGCGTCGTGCGGCCCGATGCGGCCGATGCGGTCAGCCAGCAGGTCGCCCGGACAGCGGCCAGATTCGACGAGCTCGGCAAGGTCTTCGACGGCCGGCCTGAGCGCGGCGTGCACCCGCCCGGCCGCGATCGCCAGGCAGCTGCGGGCCGACCTGGCAAGCACCCGGTGCCCGAGCCCGTCGCGCGCGGCCTCGGTCCACAGCAGCCCGGCCGGCTCGGCCGCCTCGGCAGCCAGGTCGGCCGCAACCTGATCGTCAAGCAGCGTGCTCGCCACCGCCGCGACGGCGGGCCACCAGCGCGGCGGTGACACGTCGAGATAGCGAAGCTCCAGGTAGCCGCGCAGCCGGACCGGCGGAAACAACGTGGTCAGGTGCGTGTCCAGGTCGGCAGCCGTCGGCAGCCTGTCGCCAAGCCGGACCGAGCCGCTGGCCCACTGCCCGAAGCTGACGAACCGCCGCACCGGTTCCACGCGATCCTCACCGGTACTGACCAGCACCACAGGGGCGCGCATGGCGAACCCGGCCCAGGCGGCTGTCGGGTCGGCTGACTCGCCGGACTTGGCCGGATCTGCCGCGGGCAGTGGGCCGCACGCCCTGGCATCGAGCTTTGCCCAGGCCTGCTGCCGCGCCGACTTCCACCCGGTCGGCAGCCCGTGCAGCCAGGGTGAGCACGCGGAGATCGCCAGCAGGGTCGGGCCAAGCCGGTGCGCCATGGCGACCCGGTCCGCCCAGCCGCGGCGCGGTCCTGCCTGCAGGTTCACCTGCAGCGCGGCCGTCGAGTTCATCATGACCGCGCCTGCGTAGGCCTTGCCGGTCGCGGCGAAGTGCTGCTCCATCGCGCGATACCTGGGCCGCGGGTTGACCCGGCGGGACTGGCGCAGCGGGTCAGCCCCGGCGAACGCCACCCCGAGGCCATGCTCGGCAAGTGCCAGCCTGGCGCCGACCCAGTCGTGCCTGAGCCTGGCCGCCGCCGTCACGATGCCCGGTTCAGGCGGACCGGACAACTCGACCTGACCGCCGGGCTCCATGGTCACCGAGCACCGGGTCACCGCGTGCCGCAACAGCCAGGGGATCGGCGCGACGCGCTGCCAGCCGACCCGGTCGGCCGGCGAGTTCAGGCAGACCAGGTGCGCCTCGACCTCAAGGCCGACAGCGCCGATGGTCGAGTCCGCAAGCGCCGCGAGGCCGGCACGCGCATGGGCGGCATCGAGCGTGAGCGGTTCGGCCAGATCAACGTCATCCAACTTGGAAACGTTGACAACGGCCATAGGGCCCCTCCAGGTCCGGGCCGGCGGGCAAGGTGCCCGCCGCGGGTCGGTGCGGGGCGACCAGAACTTCAGCCGTCCATGTTGTCGGCCGCCGTCGGAGCGGCCTTGTTCCCCATAGTACGTACGCCCTACGACAGTCGGTTCAGCCGTTGAGCCCCCGACGCACTCCGGCTATTTCCTTACCCCGCCCCTGGCGGCAAACCCATCAAAAATAGTTTGCTTGCCACAACTAAACTTGTTCGCGGAACGTCCGCACCGCATTGGCCCAGGAGGCAACGTTGACTGCCCAGGTGTGGCGCAGCACCAGGCCGGCGCTGGCCTGGGTGCTCGGCATCGCCGGCCTGCTCGCCTACAACTGGTGGCTGCTGGTACCGCTGAAGCCAGGCCTGATGAGCTCACCCGACGAGCTGTTCAGCAACCTCGAGGTCACCGGCCGCCCCTACGCCATCACCATGCAGCACCTGGACCTGACGGCCGGCCTGCTGCTGATGGCGGCCTTCGCCGTGCTCTGGCCGACGACCAAGGCCACCCGCCGGGAATGCCTCGCGATGATCGCGTGGGCGGCGGCCGGCGCCCTCGGCGGCCTGTTTCCCGAAGTCTGCGCCGACGGCATCAGCCGCACCTGCCGCGACCAGGAGTGGAGGTTCCAGCTGCCGGTCACCCAGTACGTGCACGTGCTCGCCGGCATCGCCGAGTTCACCGCCATCACGGTCGCGCTCTGGCTGGCCCTGCGCCGCACCAGGCGCCACCGCACCCGGTTCAGCAGGATGTACCTGGGGCTGGCCATGGGCGCCGTGCTGGCCTACCCGCTGCTCGGCCTGGCCTACCTGACCGACACGTTCGGCGGAGTCATGGAGGCCGTCTTCTTCACCGGCTTCACCATCATGGCCCTGACGCAGATTGCCGACCTCAGCCGTGTTGACCAGCCTGACCGTCAATCGTCGCCGGCGCAGGCACGCACCGTGCAGCCCGGCGCTGGCCGGGCGCGGCAGCGGGCGTAACCGTCGCCGACGGTCACCGACTACGGCCGCGCCTCGGGCCAGCGAATGCCGGCAAGTCCCAGGACGACTGCCAGCCCGCAGAGCGCCCGGCCGGGTCCGGGCGGAACGAACCTAAGAGGCCGCGACTGATGCCAACAGCTCCGCGCGCGCCTGATCGACCGCAGCCAGGATCGCACCGCGCAGCACCGGACCGCCGGGAACGCCGGTCGGCACGACGGCAGGATGCGCAGGGCAGATCCGGCCGACCTCGGCGGCTACCCGGCCGGCAAGCTCGGTGCCGCCGGCCAGCCCGACGTCACCGCCGAGCACGACCAGGCCGGGGTCGAGCACCACGCTGATCGCGGCGACACCGGTGGCGACCCGGCCGGCCAGCTCGCGCAGGAACTCGTCGGCCTGGCCGTCCCCCGACTGCGAGGCGGTGACCGCAGCGGCGACCGCGGCGTGCGCGGTGCGCTCGGCGAACCCGTAGCTGGCCGCCAGCGGGAGCACCGCCTGGGCGCCGACCAGCGACTGGAACGCGCCGGTGGCCGGGTGCGTGACATCTTGCGGCAACGGCACTCCGGGCACCGGCAGATAGCCGATCTCACCTGCCGCACCGCCCACGCCGCGGTGCACCCGGCCGCCGAGCACCGTGGCCAGGCCGAGGCCGACGCCGATCCAGACCAGCACGAAGTCCTCGGCGCCGATCGCGGCGCCACCGGACCGCTCGGCCATCGCGGCGAGGTTCACGTCGTTCTCGATCGTCACCGGCCTGCCAAGCTCGGCGCGCAGCGCGTCGAGCACCCCTTCGTGCCAGGCGGGCAGGTTCACCGCGAGCCGCGGGTCGCCGGTACGCGGGTCGAGCACGCCCGGCGTGCCGATCACCAGCGCGCGCAGTGCCTCCGGCGCCACCCCGGCCGCCGCGCAGCCGGTCAGCACGGCGCCGCGGACCAACTCGACCGGGTCGTCGGCGCCATTCGGGTCGACCGAGACCTCGCTCACCACCTGCCCGGTGACGTCGGCCACGCCGGCGCTGACCAGGTTGAGGTCGACGTGCAGCCCGGCCACATAGGCGCTGGACGGGACGACGGCGTACAGTTCGGCGTTCGGCCCGCGGCCGCCCGCCACCTCGCCGGCCACCTCGACCAGGCCACGATCTTCAAGCCTGGCGAGCAGCTGGGAGGCGGTCACCTTGGACAGCCCGGTGTGCTCGCCGAGCTGCGCCCTGGTCATCGGCCCGGCGGTCAGCAACAGCTCGAGCGCCGCGCGGTCGTTGAGCTCGCGCAGCAAGCTTGGCGTCCCCGGCCGTCGCTCCACTTGACCCTCCCCAACGGCGTCCGCGCCGCCAGGGTAGCGCCCCTGCTGGCCTGCAGGTTCTGGTCGGAGCCGACGGCAAACGCGGACTGTGTCTCAATATGGCAACGGAGACTATCTTATAGGAAAGTTTCCTGTTAGTTTCTGCCCAAGTGAACGCCTGGCTCGATCCTGCGGGCTCAGAAGCAGGCTGGCACACCGGATACTTCCGGTCGGCCGCCAGCATCGCGAGCAGCCGTCAGGCGCGGGCCCGGCCGCGAACGTCCGCCCCGGAGGACGTTGCTTCCGCGAGACCAGCCGGGAAGGGAGATCGGGCAGTGAACATCACCAGATCGGCGGCTGCGATCGGAGCAGCCGTCGCGCTCGCCGGAGCCACCGCGGCAATCGCCGGCTGCGGCTCAAGCACCCCGAGCAGTGGCGCCTCCGGCGTGCCAGCCAAGCTGATCGTCTGGCGGATGGGCTCGCCAGTCGCCTCGCAAGAGACCTGGATGAAGGGCGTCGTCAGCCAGTTCCACAAGAAGTTCCCGCAGTTCAAGAACACCAAGGTCGTCGTGGACTGGATCCCGTGGGGGAACCGGACGCAGGACTGGACCAATGCGCTGACCAGCGGCAAGGGCGGCCCGGACATTACCGAGCTTGGCAATACCGACACGCCAGGCTGGGCCTCGCAGGGCGCGCTCGCGAACGTCACAAGTGACGTGCGGGCGTGGTCGGACGGATCCCAGCTCATCCCGGGGAACCTGGCGAACGACACGCTCAACGGCGTGACCTACGCCGTGCCGTGGTTCGGCGGCGTGCGCGGCATCTGGTACAACAAGGACCAGTTCGCCAAGGCCGGGATCACGGCAGCACCGACCACCTGGGCCGAGCTGGTCAGCGACGCCAAGGCGCTGATGAAGGCCTATCCGGGCACGTACGGCCTCGGCGCGCCGAGCGACTACACCAACGCGATCGTCAGCTTTATCTGGGGCGCTGGCGGCCAGGTTGCGGTGCAGCAGGGCGGCAAGTGGGTGGCGCAGCTCAACACCCCGGCTTCCGAGGCCGGCATCAAGTTCTACGCCGACCTGCTGCTGAAGTACCACGTCTCGCCGAGCAAGTACATCGGCGAGACCGAGCTTGGCACCGTGGGCGCCACCTCGGGCGGCTCCGATGAGGACTTCGCGCTCGGCAAGCTCGACATGTACATCGACGGGCCGTGGGCCGAGTCGTCCCTCGAGGCGGTCAGCAAGAAGAACATGGCGCAGTGGGCGTCGTTCCCGATCCCGAGCGAGCACGGGCCGAACCCGGCACCGGCCTTCGCCGGCGGCTCCGACCTGGGCATCTGGGCAAAGAGCCCATACAAGACGGCCGACTGGGACCTGATCACCGTGATGGACTCCCCGTCGAACGCCACCACGTTCGCGAACTCGCAGGGCTTCTTCCCCGAGTTCACCTCGAAGCTGAGCAGCGGGGTCTACACCAGCAGCCCGATCCTGTCTGGCTTTGCCAAGGCGGCCGGCTACACCCAGATCTCGCCGCTGAACTCCAAGAACTGGGCGACCGCCGACGCGACCGACAACATCATCCCGGACATGATGAAGGCACTCATGCAGGGCGCCAACTTCACCGCCACGGTGAACAAGGCCAACACTGAACTGCAGAACGTGCTGAACACCGGCAGCGAGACCTAGCCGCGATCCCGGGGTCCAGGGCTGTCCCCCCAGGGCCATGCATGTCCGCGCAACCGTCCCGGCCGGCCGGATCGATCTGCCCGGCCGGCCGGGACACCCAACCACCCGCCGCCGCTGCCCCGACAGGAGTGATCGCGCCCGATGGCTGACACCATCTCCGGCCACGCCGTGGCCCAGGCCGGCCGCGCACTCGGCCCGGGCAGGGCAGGCCGCAAGTCACCGCTGACCTGGACCGGCGAGTTCGTCAGGCGGCACCGGCTTGCCCCGTACCTGCTGCTCACGCCGGCGCTGGCCGGCATCGCGCTGGTGCTGCTGTGGCCGCTGCTCCAGGTGGCGCTGTACTCGTTCCAGAACTACGGCCTCGGCCAGGTCACCGGCGTGCTGCCCACCCAGTGGGTGGGCCTGTCCAACTTCACCGCGACCTTCAAGGATCCAGAGTTCTGGCTGTCGCTGCGGAACACGGTGCTGTTCGCCGTCGTCGCGGTGCCGGCCACGCTGATCGTCGGCACCGTGGTCGGGCTGCTGCTGAACCGGCTGGGCAGGAAGATGGCGTTCTTCGTCAGCACGTCAGCCATCCTGGCCTGGGCCACCCCGCCCGTCGCGGGCAGCGTGCTGTTCTACTGGCTGTTCAACCCCGATGGCGGGCTCGTCGACTGGACGCTGTCCAAGATGCCGCACTGGCTGGTCGGCAGCACGAACTGGGCTGGCTACAACTGGACCACCAACGGCGCGCTGCAGGCCTACACGGTGATCGCGGTGCTGGTGGTCTGGCAGTCGTTCCCGTTCATCGGGGTCGCGGTGCTGGCCGGCCTGAAGACGATCCCCGCCGAGCTGTACGAGGCGGCGCGGGTGGACGGCGCGTCCCCGTGGCGGGTCTTCTGGCGGATCACCTTCCCGCTGATGAAGCCGATCTTCCTGGTGCTGTTCCTGCTGTCGGTGATCTGGGACTTCAACATGTTCACCCAGGCGTACCTGATCACCGGAGAGCTTGGCAATCAGAACGAGTACAACCTGCCGCTCTACATCTACGACAAAGCGTTCACGTTCCCGCCAAGCTACGGGCTCGGCGGCGCGCTCGCGCTGATCTTCGCGGTCATCCTGCTGGTGGTCACGGCCGGATACGTGCGCACCTCGGTTCGGCAGGGGGCGCTGACATGACAGCGGCCAGGGCAGCGGCCGCGCTGCGGCAGCGGCGGCCGGCGGCAGCCTCGCGGGCGCGCACCGCCAAGCAGGCCAGGGCGGCCGGGCTGAACGGGCTCGGCCTGCTGATCGCGCTGATCACGCTGTTCCCGATCTTCTGGATGATCGCGACCGCGTTCAAGCCGTCGCAGGAGATCTACTCGCTCACGCCCAGCCTGGTGCCAGCCCATCCCACGCTTGGCAACTTCAGGAACGTCATCAGCGGCCAGGCTGCTGGCATCGGCTCGGTCTGGCTGTTCTTCCGCAACAGCCTGGCCGTCACGCTTGCTACCGTGCTGTTTGCCTCGCTGGTGTCGCTGCTGGCCTCGGTGGCGGTGGCCAGGTTCAAGTTCAGGTTCAGGGCGTCGTTCCTGGTCATGCTGCTGGTCGTGCAGATGATCCCCGGACAGGCGCTGATCATCGCGCTGTTCCGCGACTTCGACGCGCTTGGCCTGCTCGACAAGCTGCTCGGCCTGATCATCGTGTACAGCGCGCAGGCGCTGCCGGTGTCGATCTGGATGCTGCGCAACTTCGTCGCGACCGTGCCGAAGGAGCTGGAGGAGGCCGCGGCCATCGACGGCGCGTCCGCACCGAAGATCTTCTGGCGGATCCTGTTCCCGCTGGTCGCACCGGGCCTGGTGGCAACGAGCATCTTCGCCTTCGTGACCGCATACAACGAGTTCATCGTCGCGCTGACGTTCCTCGGGCAGGCGCACTCGACCTACACGCTGCCGATCTACGTGACCTATTTCTTCGGCCGCGGCGGCGCCCAGTGGGGCCCGATCATGGCCGCATCGACCTTGTACACGGTGCCCGTGGTGATCTTCTTCCTGTTCGTCAGGCGCCGGCTGGCCGGCGGACTCGTGGCCGGCGCGGTGAAGGGATGACCGACCCGTCCCTCGATCGGCTCGCCGACGCGATCCTCATCCCGCCGTTCCCGAGCCGGTCGGCACCGCGGTGGCTGCTCGCGGCGCTGGCCGACGGGCTCGCCGGGGTCACCCTGTACGGCCCGAACATCGACGACCCCGAGCAGCTCGCCGGGCTGACCGCCAGGCTGCGGGCGGCCGGCGCCGAGCCGATCATCGCGATCGACGAGGAAGGCGGCGACGTCACCAGGATCGCGCACCGCACCGGCAGCCCGTACCCGGGCAACGCGGCGCTCGGCGCCGTTGACGACACCGGCCTCACCCGCGAGGTCTACGCGGCGCTCGGCGCCGAGCTGGCCGGGCTCGGCGTCAGCCTCGACCTCGCGCCGTCGGTAGACGTGAACTCTGCGGCCGACAACCCGGTGATCGGCACCAGGGCGTTCGGTTCTGACACCGCGCTGGTGGCCAGGCACGCAGCGGCCGCCGTCGGCGGCTTGCAGTCGGCCGGCCTGGCGGCCTGCGCGAAGCATTTCCCCGGCCACGGCAGTACCAGGCACGACTCGCATCACGTCATCGCGACAGTGGACGGCTCGCTGGCCGAGCTGATCAGCCGCGACCTGCCGCCGTTCGAGGCAGCGATCGCGGCCGGGGTGCGCACGGTCATGCCAAGCCACCTGCTCGTGCCTGAGCTGACCGGCGAGCTGCCGGCCTCGCTGTCGGCCAGGGTGGTGACCGGCCTGCTGCGTGACGACCTCGGCTTCACCGGCGTGGTGGTCTCCGACGGCCTGGAGATGCGCGCGGTCAGCGAGCCGTACGGGGTGCCCGAGGCCGCGGTGCTCGCGGTGCTGGCCGGTACCGACCTGCTCTGCCTTGGCCGCGACCAGGACCAGCACGACTACCTCGCGGTCAGGTCGGCCCTGGCCGAGTCGGTGCGGACCGGCCGGATGCCGGCCGGCCGGCTGGAGCAGGCAGCCGGCCGGGTCGGCGAGCTCAGGGCATGGGTGGCGGCGACCCGGGCCGGCGCCGGCAGCCAGGCTCAGCGCCG
>JASHQL010000267.1 GCA_030039155.1 Streptosporangiaceae bacterium
CGCCGCCGCAGCCGCCGGCCGCGCCACCGGGCCAGCACGCCGGCAGCGGCTTCGACGTCTGGTCGAAGAGCCGTCCGGCTGATCCGCCGGACCCGCCGCGGCGCGATGCCGGTGGTGAGGCTGGCTAGGAAAGGCCTGCGCGCCACTGGCTAGAATGGAGTTCGTCACGTTAGGTGACCTGGTGAACCCAAGGTCGCGGAGCTTGTGATATCTTTCACGAGCACCCACTCGCAGACTGGTGAGGGGCCCGTGATACGTTTCGCTCACCTGACGCCGCGGGAGGCCCCGCGCGGCGGGGAGCTTCGTGCCATCGGGGCACTGGCACCATTGACCATCTCCTGAAACGGCCGGGCAACCTGGCCTTAAAGATCAAATCCGGAGCCATTGAGAATGCTGGCGAGCTACGCCCGGATCGTTCGGCGGTCGGCCGCAGTTGCGGCCATCGCGGCGGCGGGCATGGTGGCGCTGTCCGGCGTGCTCGCGGGCAGCAAGGGACTCATAGCCGCGGGCATCGCAGTCGGCTTGGTGGCAGTGTTCTTCGGGATCAGCGTGCTGGCTGTCGGCCGCGCCGCCAAGGTCAGCCCGCAGGCCATGATGGCCACCGCGGTCGGCACCTATCTCTTCAAGATCATCGTTTTGCTGTTCCTGGTCGGCCAGTTCCAGAACTCCACGGCGTTCAACCCGCGGCTCTTCGGGCTGACGGCGATCGTGCTGGTGCTTGTCTACACCGGCGCGCAGATCGTCTGGTCCATGCGCTTGAAGCTGCTGTACGTCGAGCCGGACGGAGAACGGTGATCTGTGGCACAGACCTGGACTCCGGACGGCGGATTGCGGCCCGCGGCTCAGCCTGCCCGCCGGCTCCTGGCCGGGCCTGCCCGCCGGCTCCTGGCTGGACAAGGCCATGACGTCGGCGGGCCAGCGAAGCGGGCAGCAGCCTGCGGCGGGCAAGGACGCGGCGGGGCGCCCGTCCAGCCCGCCCACGCAGCTTGGCTACGCCAGGCGGCATCCGGCAGGCGGATCGGGGCAGCCGCGGGAGAGCGACGGCTACCGGATCCTCAGCTACCTGATCGGCGGCATGATCCTCTACGGCGGGATCGGCTGGCTGGTCGGCCACTGGACCGGGCTGACCTTCCTGTTCCCGGTCGGCATGCTGCTCGGACTCGCGCTGGCCATCTGCCTGATCATCTTCCGGGTCAGCAAGACCTGACCGCGGCCGGCCGCGACAGCGGCGCGGCCGGCCACCCGGTCGCCGCCGTTGATTGCGGCCATGTCATCATGGCTGACCCTGACCTCGCGGCGGCGAGACGCCGCTTGCCCGCCACGGCCCGGAGGGTTCGGAGTGAGTGACGTACTGTTCGCGGCCGCGAAGAGCTGTGACCCGAACACCTCGCACATCTTCAGCGGCTGCCCGTATCCGGCGCCCAACATCGAAGACTTCATCTTCAAGCCGATCGCGACGGTAGGCGGCTTCGAGATCACCAAGCCGATGGTGCTGTGCGTGCTGGCCGGCGCGATCGTGCTGACGTTCTTCTGGTTCGCCTTCCGCAAGCCGAAGCTGGTGCCGAAGGGCGCGCAGAACCTGGGCGAGATGGGCATCCTGTTCGTCCGTGACCAGATCCTGCGCCCGCAGCTCGGCAAGGCTGGCGACAGGTTCCTGCCCTACCTGGTCTCGCTGTTCTTCTTCATCTGGATCATGAACATCATGGGGATCATTCCCCTGATCGACTTTCCGTCGACGTCCAGGATCGCCTATCCGCTGATTCTGGCGCTGCCGGTGTGGATCACCTACGTCTTCCTGGGCATGCGGCACCAGGGCCCGATCGGCTACTTCAAGAACATGGCGGTCCCGGCGGGTGCGCCGTGGTGGATCCTGCCGCTGCTGAGCCCGATCGAGCTGTTCTCCAACATCCTGGTGCGGCCGTTCACGCTGACGATCCGGCTGTTCGCGAACATGCTGTCCGGGCACATCCTGCTGCTGGTGTTCGGGCTGGCGTCCTGGTACCTGTTCAGCGCGTCGATCGGCTTGCTCTTCTCGACTGCCTCGTTCGTGCTGACGATCATCCTCACGCTGCTCGAGGTGCTGATCCAGGCACTGCAGGCCTTCATCTTCACGACGCTGGCCGCGTTCTACTTCTCCGACGCGATGTCAGCAGCGCACTGACCCATTACCACCACCGACCCGGCGAAGCAGCCGGCCTGACAAAGAAGGAAACCGACACATGCATCTCGCGATGGTGCATCACGTGCTCCACTTGGCCTCGGGTGGCCTCGGCACGTCTGGCAACCCGTTCCACCTCTACAACCTGGGCGCGCTGACCTACGGTCTGGCTGCCATCGGCCCCGGCATCGGCATCGGCCTGGTCTTCGGTCACGCGATCGAGGCCATGGCCAGGCAGCCCGAGGCATCCGGCCGCATCACCACCTACATGTGGATCGGCTTCGCGCTGACCGAGGCGCTGGCGCTGATCGGCATCGCGGTCCCCTTCTTCATCAAGTGACAAGTCCGGCTGAAAGGTAGCCGCCGATGCTGCACCTAGCGTCATCACTCCCAGGCCAGCAGCCGCAGAATCCGCTGGTGCCGGCCTGGCCCGAGCTGATCATCGGCTTCATCACGTTTGCCATCGTCTTCGTCGCGCTCTGGAAGGTGCTGCTGCCCAGGGCCACCAAGATGCTGGCGGAGCGGTCCGACGCGATCGAGGGCGGGATCGAGCGTGCCGACGCCGCGCAGGCCGAGGCGGACGCCACCCTCGCGCAATATCGTGCCCAGCTGCAGGAGGCCAGGCACGAGGCCGCGCGGATGCGCGAGGAAGCCAGGGAAGAGGGCGCGCGGATCAAGGCCGAGCTGCGGGCCGAAGGCGAAGAGCAGAAGCGCGCCATCATCGAGTCGGGAAACGCGCAGGTCAGGGCCGATCGCCAGCAGGCGTTCGCGGCGCTGCAGGCCGAGGTCGGCGCCTTGTCCGTGCAGCTCGCCGGCAAGATTGTCGGCGAGTCACTTGAGGACGAGGCACGGCAGCGCCGGATCGTCGACCGCTTCCTTGCCGACCTTGAGTCCGGCAGCTCAGCGGCGTCTGGAGCGCGTGCATCGTCATGAGGGGCATCAGCAGGGCATCGCTGGCCGAGCTGCAGCAGCGGCTGACCGCGCTGACCGCGCCGCCGGCCGACGCCGCCGCGCTCGGCGATCAGCTGTTCGCGGTGGCTGGCCTGCTCAGCCGGCAGTCGGCCTTGCGCCGGGCGCTCAGCGATCCGTCCAGGCCAGCGGATGCCAGGGCTGGGCTCGCCGCCGGGCTGCTGGCCGGCAAGGTGAGCGCGCCCGCGGCCGAGCTGGTTGCCGCGGTGGCAGCGGCCAGGTGGTCGGGGCCAGGCGACCTGCTCGACGCGGTCGAGCAGCTGGCAGCCGAGGCCATCGTCGCCGCTGCCGAGCAGGCAGGCCGGCTGGACGAGCTTGAAGATGAGCTGTTCAGGTTCGGCCGCATCGTGGGTGCGCAGCCGGCCCTGCGGGCTGCGCTGATCAACCCGTTCGCTCCGGCGGACGGCAAGCGTGCCCTGCTGACCGAGCTGCTGGCCGGCAAGGTCACGCCGGAGGCGCTGCGGCTGATCACCCAGGCAGCGGTCAACCCGCTGGGCCGCAGCCTGGACGCTAGCCTTGAGGCATATGCCAGGATCGCGGCAGAGCGCCGCGAGCGGCTGGTCGCCGAGGTGCACGTGGCCGTCCCGCTCAGTGACGGACAGCGCGGGCGGCTGGCGGCAGCGCTGGCCGCCGCCTACGGGCACCAGGTGCACCTGAACGTCGTGCTCGACCCGAAGGTGGCCGGCGGGCTCACCGTACGGATCGGTGACGAGCTGATCGACGGCAGCGTGGCGACCCGGCTGGCAGAAGCACGGCGCAGGCTGGCGGGATGAGATGAGCCAGCGGCAGCGCCCGATCCAAAGACCAACCCAGCGGACTGCGGTGCGCGGGCAGCAGCACCACAACAGCAGGCAGCAGACCCAGACGAGAAGGACATGACAACGATGTCGGAGCTGACAATCCGGCCGGAAGAGATCCGTGCCGCCCTGGCCCACTTCGTCGAGGCCTACGAGCCAGGCACCGCGTCGACCGAGGAGGTCGGCGCCGTGGTGGAGTGCGGCGACGGCATCGCCAGGGTGTCTGGCCTGCCGTCGGCGATGGCCAACGAGCTGCTCGAGTTCGAGGACGGTACCCGCGGGCTGGCGCTGAACCTGGACGTGCGCGAGATCGGCGTGGTGGTCCTCGGCGAGTTCAGCCAGATCGAGGAGGGCCAGCGGGTCCGGCGTACCGGCGAGGTGCTGTCGGTCCCGGTCGGTGACGCCTACCTCGGCCGCGTGGTCGGCCCGCTTGGCGCGCCGCTCGACGGCAAGGGCCCGATCGAGGACACCGTGCTCCGCCAGCTCGAGCTGCAGGCACCGTCGGTGGTGCAGCGCAAGAAGGTCAACGAGCCGCTGCAGACCGGCATCAAGGCCATCGACGCGATGACGCCGATCGGCCGGGGCCAGCGCGAGCTCATCATCGGCGACCGGCAGACCGGCAAGACCGCGGTAGCGATCGACACGATCATCAACCAGAAGCAGAACTGGGAGTCCGGTGACCCGGCCAGGCAGGTCCGCTGCGTCTACGTCGCGGTCGGCCAGAAGGGCTCCACGGTCGCCCAGGTGCGCCAGTCACTGGAGGACGCCGGCGCGCTCGAGTACACCACGATCGTGATGGCACAGGCCTCCGACCCGGCCGGGTACAAGTACATCGCGCCGTATACCGGCTCGGCCATCGGCCAGCACTGGATGTACCAGGGCAAGCACGTGCTGATCGTGTTCGACGACCTGACCAAGCAGGCCGAAGCCTACCGCGCGATCTCGCTGCTGCTGCGCAGGCCGCCGGGTCGCGAGGCCTATCCTGGCGACGTCTTCTACCTGCACTCACGGCTGCTCGAGCGCTGCGCCAAGCTGTCCGACGAGATGGGCGGCGGCTCGATGACCGGCCTGCCGATCATCGAGACCAAGGCGAACGACGTGTCCGCCTACATCCCGACCAACGTCATCTCGATCACCGACGGGCAGATCTTCCTGGAGACCGACCTGTTCAACTCCGGTGTCCGCCCGGCCATCAACGTCGGCATCTCGGTGTCAAGGGTCGGCGGTGACGCGCAGATCAAGGCCATGAAGACGGTGGCCGGCGGGTTGAAGCTCGCGCTGTCGCAGTACCGCGACCTGGAGGCGTTCGCGTCGTTCGCCTCCGACCTTGACGCCGCATCTCGTGCCCAGCTTGATCGCGGTGCCCGGCTGGTCGAACTGCTCAAGCAGCCGCAGTACAGCCCCATGCCGGTGGAGCGGCAGGTGGTCTCGGTCTGGGCCGGCACCAACGGCCACCTGGACGACGTGCCGGTCGCCGACATCAAGCGGTTCGAGGCCGAGTTCCTTGACGCCGTGCAGCGCACCAAGCCAGGGATCTACGACGCGATCAGGGAGACCGGCGCGCTGTCTGACGACACCGCGGTCGCGCTGAAGGACAGCATCGACGAGTTCCGCCGCGGCTTCGAGACCGGGTCGGGCGAGCTGCTGGTCAGCGACGATCCCGCCGAGCCGCTGAGCGAGCCGGAGCAGCAGGACGAGCTGGTCAGGTACGCACAGCCGCCGGCCGAGAACGCATAGGACGGTAACCAAGCATGGGAGCACAGCTTCGCGCGGTCAGACGGCGGATCAGGAGCGTCCAGTCCACCGCCAAGATCACCCGTGCCCAGGAGCTGATCGCATCCTCGCGGATCATCAAGGCGCAGCAGCGAGTGCACGCAGCGGCGCCGTACGCCCGCGAGCTCAGCCGCGCGGTCGAGGCAGTGGTGAACCGGTCAGGCCAGATCGACCATCCGCTGACCAGGCCCGCCGAGCGCCGGACCAGGGCGGCAGTGCTCATCCTGACCAGCGACCGCGGCTTCTGCGGCGGGTACAACGCCAACGTGCTGCGCGAGGCACAGAGCCTGGGCGCGACGCTGGCCGACGGCGGCATGCAGGTCGTGCCGTACGTGTCGGGGCGCAAGGGCATCGTCTGGCACCGGTTCAGGGACCGTGCGATGGCCGGGGAGTGGTCGGGCTTCTCTGACACCCCGGTGCACGCGAACGCCACCGAGATCACCAGGGAACTGCTCGAGGCGTTCGACCGCCCGGCCGAGGAGGGCGGCGTGGATGAGATCCACCTGGTCTCGACCGAGTTCGTGTCCATGCTGTCGCAGCGCCCCGTGGTCAGGCGGCTGCTGCCGCTCGAGGTCGTGCAGGTCGACGGGCCGCCGCCGGGCCCGATCGCGATCTACGAGTTCGAGCCGTCGCCGGAGGACGTGCTCAACGCGCTGCTGCCGTGGTACGTGGAGAGCAGGGTGTTCCATGCGCTGCTCGACTCGGCGGCGGCGGAGATCGCGGCCAGGCGGCGGGCGATGAAGTCAGCCACCGACAACGCGAACGAGCTGATCGAGCAGCTCACCAGGGAAGCGAACAAGGCACGTCAGGCCGAGATCACTCAGGAAATCAGCGAGATCGTGGGCGGCGCCAATGCGCTGGCCGAGGCGATCAGTGGGAGTAAGTGAGCAGCAACATGACCGCTACCGCAGACACCACCGCAGCCGTAGCCACCGGCCGCGTCGTCCGGGTGATCGGCCCGGTCGTGGACGTGGAGTTCGCGACCGAGGAGATGCCGGAGATCTACAACGCGCTGCACGTCGGTGTGGATCTCGGCGACACGACCAAGACGCTGACCCTGGAGATCGCGCAGCACCTCGGCGATGACACCGTGCGCGCCATCTCCATGCAGCCCACCGACGGCCTGGTCCGCGGCGCCGAGGTGACCGACACCGGCGAGCCGATCACGGTGCCGGTGGGCGACGTGACCAAGGGCCACGTGTTCAACGTGCTCGGCGAGTCGCTCGACGTGCCCACCGCATCGCTGCAGGTCCACGAGCGCTGGTCGATCCACCGGGACCCGCCGCCGTTCGACCAGCTCGAGCCGCGCACCGAGATCCTGGAAACCGGCATCAAGGTCATCGACCTGCTCACCCCGTACGTGAAGGGCGGGAAGATCGGCCTGTTCGGCGGGGCCGGCGTGGGCAAGACCGTGCTGATCCAGGAAATGATCACCAGGGTCGCGAAGAACTTCGGCGGCGTGTCCTGCTTCGCCGGGGTGGGGGAGCGGACCCGCGAGGGGAACGACCTGTTCCTCGAGATGACCGAGTCCGGCGTGATCAAGGACACGGCGCTGGTGTTCGGTCAGATGGACGAGCCGCCGGGCACCAGGCTGCGGGTCGGCCTGTCCGCGCTGACCATGGCCGAGTACTTCCGGGATGTGCAGAAGCAGGACGTGCTGCTGTTCATCGACAACATCTTCCGGTTCACCCAGGCGGGCTCCGAGGTTTCCACGCTGCTCGGCCGGATGCCGTCCGCGGTCGGCTACCAGCCGACGCTGGCCGACGAGATGGGCCAGCTCCAGGAACGGATCACCTCGACCCGCGGCCACTCGATCACCTCGATGCAGGCGATCTACGTGCCAGCCGACGACTACACCGACCCGGCGCCAGCCACCACGTTCGCGCATCTGGACGCGACCACCGCGCTGTCCAGGGAGATCACCCAGAAGGGCATCTTCCCGGCGGTGGACCCGCTGGCGTCCACGTCCAGGATCCTGGACGCTGCCTACGTCGGGCAGGAGCACTACGACGTGGCCCGCGAGGTGCAGCGGATCCTGCAGCGCTACACCGAGCTGCAGGACATCATCGCGATCCTGGGCATCGACGAGCTGTCAGAAGAGGACAAGATCACTGTTCAGCGGGCCAGGCGGATCGAGAAGTTCCTGTCCCACCCGATGTTCGTGGCCAAGCAGTTCACCGGGCAGGACGGCGAGTTCGTGCCGCTGACCGAGACGGTCGCGTCGTTCAAGGCCATCACCGAGGGCAAGTACGACCACGTTCCCGAGCAGGCGTTCTTCATGTGTGGCGGCATCGAGGACGTGGAGAAGAAGGCCAAGGCCATGGAGCGGTCATGACGGCGGCGCGCGAGGTGGCACGGTGACGGCGGCGCGCGAGGTGGCACGGTGAGCTTGCGGGTCGAGCTGGTCATCCCAGAGGGCGAGCTGTGGGCCGGCCCGGCCGAGATGGTGATCGCCAAGACGCTCGACGGCGACATCGGCGTGCTGACCGGGCACGCCCCGGTGATCGGCATCCTGGCCGAGGGCAGCCTGGTCAGGATCAGGCCGGACAGCGGCGGCGACGAGGTGGTGGCGGCGGTCAGCGGCGGCTTCTTCTCGGTCGCCGATGACCGGGTGTCGGTGCTGGCCAGGCAGGCCGAGCTCGGCTCGAACGTGGACACGAGCTGGGCGCAGACGGCGCTTGACGCCGCTGTCGAATCCGCCGAGCCGGGCGGTGAGGAGCCGTCCGACGTGCGCTATTACCGTGCGCTGCTGCGGGCCGCTGGCGACCGGGACTAGCGAGTCACCGCGCGGCCGCCAGGATGACGGGGGACCTTGCACTGGCGGTCGGCTGGGCGGTTGCCGCGGTGCTGCTTGCCGCCGTGCTGGTCGCCGTCGTGCTGTCGGCCAGGCGGATGCTGCTCGGCCGCAGCGGCGCGAACATCGACTGCGGGCTGCGCCGGCCGCCCGCCGCGTCCTGGCGGCTCGGCGTCATCTCCTACCAGCGTGACCAGCTGAACTGGCATAGCTCGTTCGGCGTCAGCCTGCGGCCGGCCGAGACCTTCGACCGTGACGCGCTGACCGTGCTCTCGCACGCGCCGGCCGGCCCGGCCGATGCCGCGAGCGTGGGCCCTGGCACGGTCATCGTCGAGTGCGTGATCGGCCTCGACGACGCCGCCGGAGCCGGCGCCGAGCCGGCCGGCACGGTGCAGCTCGCGATGACCGAGCCGGCCGTGACCGGCTTCCTCGCCTGGCTTGAGGCGAGCCCGCCCGGGCACGCCAGCCTGCCCGGCCATGCCTGACTAGCGCTCGCCGCCCGGCTTCCACAGCAGGTCGCCCGGGGCGGGCTCGTTGGCCCGCCTGGCGAGGATGAACAAAAGGTCGGACAGCCGGTTCAGGTACTTGACCGCGAGCGGGTTGATGCCGTCCCCGTACGCCTCGATCGCGGCCCAGCCGCTGCGCTCGGCGCGCCTGACCACGGTCCTGGCCACGTGCAGCAGCGCCGCACCCGGCGTGCCGCCAGGCAGCACGAAGCTGCGCAGCACCGGCAGCCCCTCGTTGTAGCGGTCGCAGGCCTGCTCGATGGCGCTGATGTAGCGCTCCTCGACCCGCAGCGGCGGGTACTCGGGCTGCTCGGTCACCGGGTTGCACAGGTCCGCACCCACGTCGAAGAGCTCGTTCTGGATCGTGATCAGCAGCTTGGTGATGTCCGGCGGCAGGTTGCCCATCGTCACCGCCATCCCGATCGCGCAGTTCGCCTCGTCGGTGTCGGCGTAGGCAGCCAGCCTGGCATCGGTCTTGGCGGCGCGGCTCATGTCGCCGAGCGCGGTGGTGCCGTCGTCGCCGGTCCTGGTGTAGATCCTGGACAGCACGACGGGAGCGTCCACGTCATGGTGCGGGGTGCGGTCTGCCATCCCCCCACCGTATTCGGCCGGAGATGGCCGGCCTGCCTGCACCGGGCCGAAGCCGGCAGTGCAGGCGCGTGGAAATCGTCACATGCGACACATGGTTAATGCCTTTGACCGTGGGTATTCACAAGTCACTTACGATGTGGCATCGTAGGGTAACTGAGAGTGACTGAAGCTGCGGCGAATGTCGCGGAAGCGGCAAGTGTGTCGGTCCAGCCGGGAACTCTCAGATCGGGTCCGCAGACGGGCTCGGTACGGAACCGCCGCAGCGCGGTTCTCTGGCTTCCGGTCGGATGCCGGCGGTTCTCGGGGGCCCGCCGGATGACGAGGTGGCCAGACCTGTGGGGGGAAGCGCGCTCCCGGCTGCTCGTTGGCCGGGAGCGCGCTTGGCAGGTACGGCAACGCCAGGTACGGCAACGCCATGCACCGCGACGCCATGCACCGCAAGAGGCATTCAGCGCAAAGGCGTGGAGCGGCGGATAAACATGCCGATACGCTGTCTGATCTGCGGCGCCCCGGCTGCCGTCTGGTCACGCAGAGTTCCGTAGCCTACCGGCTAGTAATATCGCGCTATCGCCCTGATTCACTATGTTCCAGGCAAACCGCCTGTTCCGGAGGTAAGCCGTGTACGACTACATCATCGTCGGCGCCGGCAGCGCCGGCTGCGTGCTCGCCGCACGGCTGACCGAGAATCCGGAGACCAGAGTGCTGCTGCTCGAGGCCGGCCCGCCGGACACCGCGGACGAGCTGCACATCCCGGCGATGCTGAACTTGCTGTTCAAGGGCAGCTACGACTGGGACTACCAGACCGTGCCGCAGGAGCGGGCCGGCGGCAGGTCGGTGTACTGGCCGCGCGGCAAGGTGCTCGGCGGCTCTTCCGCCATCAACGCGATGATCTACGTGCGCGGCAACCGGTACGACTACGACACCTGGCGGGACGAGTACGGCTGCGACGGCTGGGGCTATGCCGACCTGCTGCCGTACTTCCTGCGAGCCGAGGGGAACGCCCACGGCGGGTCCGCGTACCACGGTGCGACCGGCCCGCTCAGCGTGCAGGACCTGCGCCACAAGAGCAAGCTGACCGGCGCGTTCCTGGCCGCCGCGCAGCAGGCGGGCCAGCCGGCCAACGCTGACTTCAACGGCCAGAGCCAGGACGGCGTCGGCTACTACCAGGTGACCCAGAAGGCCGGCCGCAGGTGGTCGGCGGCCGATGCGTACCTGCACCCGGCGGAGGGCCGGCCGAACCTGACCATCCACACGGACGCGCTGGCCACCGGCGTGGTCATCGAAGACGAGCGCGCCACCGGGGTGCGTTACCTGCGCCGCGGTGTCGAGGAGACGGCCAGGACCGACGGCGAGGTGATTCTCTGCGCCGGCGTCATCGGCAGCCCGCAGCTGCTCATGCTGTCCGGCGTCGGGCCGGCCGACCAGCTGCGCGAGCACGACATCGCGGTGCTGGTGGACAGCCCTGGCGTCGGCGCCAACCTGTCCGACCACCCGGTGGTGACCGTGATGTGGAGCACGCCGAGGGCACGCTCGGCCTGGGAGCAGGCGAGCTCGCGGAACCTGCTGCGCTGGCGGCTCACCCACTCTGGCCCGATGACCACCAACATCTCCGAGGCCGGCGGTTTCTGGCGATCCGACCCGGCGCTGCCGGCGCCGGACATCCAGTGGAACGTGCTGCCAGAGCCGTTTGAGTCGGCGGGGCTCGCCGATCCGGCGTCCAGGGCGCTGTCGGTGCTGGTCACGCTCGTCGACGTGCGCAGCAGGGGCAGGGTCAGGCTGCGCAGCGCCGACCCGCGGCACAAGCCGGCCATCGACCCCGGCTACCTGTCCGACAGCGCCGACATCGACCCGCTGGTCAAGGGCGTTTCGATGGCCAGGGAGATCGCCTCGGCCAGGCCGCTGGCCAGGATCTGCCGGGCCGAGCTGGCGCCTGGGCCTGACTATGAGACCGAGTCACACGTGCGTGAGTGGATCAGGGGCGACCTTGGCTCGCTCTACCACCCGGTCGGCACCTGCGCGATGGGCGGCGACTCCAAGCTGGCGGCGAGCAGGCTGACCAGCGTGCTGGACAGCGAGCTGCGGGTGCGCGGGGTGCAGGGGCTGCGGGTGGTCGACGCGTCGGTGATGCCAGCGGTGCCGAGGGGAAACACCAACGCACCGGTCATCGCCGTCGCCGAACGCGCGGCGGATGTCATCTCCGGCCGTGCCCCGCTGGCCGCCTATGACCCGGCTGACGCCGGCCTGGCGGTCGCGTCGTAGCCAGCGCCGGCCGGCCGCGGGCTACCGGTACCTGCGGCCGTGCAAGATCGCGGCTCCGGCCAGCAGCCGGTTCATGTCCTTGTCCGACCTGGTGAACGAGGTCAGGTTGAGCAGCGGCTTCATCCGCTGCCTGGTGATCGCCTTGGGCCTGGCGAACTCACGCAGTCCGTCGGCGCCGTGGATCCGGCCGAAGCCGGAGTCGCCTGAGCCGCCGAACGGCAGCGACGGCACCGAGGCGAACGAGATCACCGAGTTGATCGCGGTCATGCCGCTGCGCAACGCCCTGGCCGCCGCCATGGCCGCCTTCTTGTTCTTGGCGAAGACCGTGCCGCCGAGCGCGTACCTGCTTGCGTTCGCCAGTTCGACGCCCTCGGCAAGGTCGGCCACCTTCGCCACGGTGACCGTCGGGCCGAACGTCTCGTCGGTGACCGCCTTGCTCTCTTCCGGCACGTCCGCCAGGATCACCGGGCCCACGTACGGCCGCCTGATGCTGGCGATGCCGCCGACCACCGGCCGCGCGCCGCGGGCCAGCGCGTCCGCGATGTGGCTCTCGATGATCTCGGCCTGGCCCGGCATGGTCATCGGGCCGTAGTCCGCCTCGCGGTCGTCACCGGGCCTGACGCTGGTCACCCGGTCGGCCAGCTTCTCCAGGAACGTGTGGTACACGTCCTGTGCCACGTACACCCGCTCGATCCCGACGCAGGTCTGGCCGGCATTGGACAGGGCGCCCCAGGCGCAGGCGTCGGCGGCAGCGTCCAGGTCGGCGTCCGACCCGACGATCATGGCGTCCTTGCCGCCGCACTCGGCCACGATCGGGGTGAGGTTCTCCGCGCAGGCGGCCATCACCTTCCTCGCGGTGGTCGCCGAGCCGGTGAAGGCGATCTTGTCGACGCCGCTGCGGGCCAGCTGGCCGCCGGTCTGCCCGGCCCCGGTGACCAGTTGCAGCACCGGCTGCTCCGGCACGACCTCGGCGAACGAGCTGACCAGCCAGCCGCCGACCGCAGGGGTGAGCTCACTCGGCTTGAACACCACGGCGTTCCCCGCCGCCAGCGCGTAGCCAATCGAGCCCATCGGGGTGAACACCGGGTAGTTCCACGGCCCGATCACCCCGACCACGCCGAGCGGCTGGTACTCCAGGACCGCCGCATGGTTCATCGCGACCAGGCCGCTGCGCACCCGACGCGGGCCGAGCACCCGCCTTGCGTGCTTGGCCGCCCAGTCGATGTGCACGATCGCGAGCAGGATCTCCAGCTGGGCGTCGGGCACCGGCTTGCCCGTCTCGTTGTGCACCAGTTCGGCGAGCCGCCCCATATAGCGGGTGATGTGCGACTTCCAGGCCAGCAGCCGCTGCTGCCTGCCTGCCCAGCCAAGCTCGGCCCACCAGCTGGCCGCCTGCCTTGCCCGCTGCACGGTGTCCGCGACGTCAGCCTCGCCGAACACCGGAAACGTGGCGATGACCTCGGACGTTGCCGGATTCAGCGAGTCGAAGACCTCCGTGGACCTGATCGTCTGCTGGTTCCCGATCGTGGCTACCATCGCTGAAGCACCACCGTTTCCGTTGCCCGGCCTGCCGCGCCGCGTACACTGTCCCGTCCGGCACACTTTGCCGTCGCGTGTCAGTAAACCACCCGTCGGCCGGCTTGGGATACCGGCTGGTAGGTGGGGTTTCGCACCCGCGTTTCGGAGCGTCTTCGTGATCGAATCTGGCCCCGCCGAGGCCGACCTGCGCTGGCTGACCGCGGCCGTCGAGCTGTCACGCAGCTGCCCGCCATCTGCCACCGCGTTCTCGGTCGGCGCGATATTGGTCGGCGCCGACGGCCAGGTGCTCGGCGCCGGCTACTCACGGCAGCATGACCAGGTCGAGCACGCCGAGGAGGCGGCGCTTGGCCAGGCGGCCGGCCGCGGGCTGCCGGCCGGCCTGCTTGCCGCCGCGACCATGTACAGCTCGCTCGAACCGTGTGCCGCACGCGCGTCAAGGCCGACGCCGTGCGCAGACCTGATCATCGAGGCCGGCATCCGGCGGGTGGTGATCGCCTGGCGGGAGCCGCCCATCTTCGTGCCAGGCGGCGGCACTGCCCGGCTCAGGAAGGCCGGGGTACAGGTGATCGCGCTGCCTGAGCTTGCCCCAGCGGCCAGGGCGGTGAATGCTCATCTGCTGTTAGCCCGACGCCGGACGGAGGACCTGCATGAGGGTGTGCGTGACCGGGGCGAGCGGCAAGGCCGGCCGGGCCGTGCTGGCCGACCTCGCCGAGCACGAACACGAGGTGCTGGCGGTGGACCTGGTGCCGCCGGCGCCGGGCACGCCGACGGCAGCGGCCGTCCGCAGCCTGCTCGCTGACCTGACCGACTACGGCCAGGCCGTGGCGGCGCTGCATGACGTGGACGCCGTGATCCACCTGGCCAACATTCCGGCACCGGGGATCCACCCGCCCGCGGTCACCTTCAACCGCAACATGACCATGAACTTCAACGTGTTCCACGCCGCCGCGCAGCTCGGGCTGCAGCGGGTCGTGTGGGCGTCAAGCGAGACCACGCTCGGGCTGCCGTTCGACGTGCCGCCCAGGTACGCGCCGGTTGACGAGGACCACTACCCGGTGCCCAGCACGACCTACGCGCTGTCCAAGGTGGCCAGCGAGACCGTCGCTGGTCACATCGCGCAGTGGTCAGGCATCCCGTTCATCGCGCTGCGGTTCTCCAACATCCTCGGCCCGGCCGACTACCAGCGGTTCCCCGGCTACTGGGCCGATCCGCTGACCAGGAAGTGGAACCTGTGGGGCTACATCGACGAACGTGACGCGGCCGCAGCCTGCCGCCTCGCGCTCACCGCCGATGTCACCGGCAGCGCCAGCTTCATCATCGCGGCCGCGGACACGGTGATGAACCGGCCGTCGGCCGAGCTGATGCGCGAGGTGTTCCCTGACGTGCCGGTGTCAGCCGGCCTCGACGGGTTCGCCAGCCTGCTGTCCACCGAGCGGGCGGGCCGGGCACTCGGCTTCCGGCCCGGGCATTCCTGGCGTGACCACGTCTTCACCTGACCAGCCAGGCGGCAGGCCGGTCAATGCTGCTCGCGGACGAAGTGGCCCTGGCCTGGCACGCTGACCAGCAGGCCCTCGCCCTTCAAGATGGCGAGCGCACGCGCGGCCACGTGGTGCGAGACATGGTGGTGCTGGCTGATGGTGTGGATGGACGGCACCTTGCCGGTCAGCGTGCCCTGCGAGATCTCGTCCCGCAAGATCACCGCAAGCTGTTCATAGGGCGGCATGCCATCGTCTGGATCGATCACGCCACCCAACATAGGCCATGGCTCATCCAGCAGGCCGGACGGCGGCCGCACGCCCGGCCGCCTGTCATTGCCGGTCCAGGTGGTACATCACGTGCGGCTGCAGCGGGTGGCCGCCGGGAATGCGCGGGTGGCTGAACCGCGCGACCTCGTGCAGCCCAATCCTGCGCATCACCGCCTGGGACGGCTCGTTCAGCACCGCGGTCATCGACCAGATCTCGGCCAGCCCGACGCCGTCGAACGCCACCGCCAGCGCCGACCTGGCTGCCTCCGTCGCGTAGCCGTGATGCCAGGCGTGCCTGGCCAGCCGCCAGCCGATCTCCATGCCGCCGCCGCCCGGCACGTCGGCCGGCAGCGGGTTCAGCCCGGTGTAGCCGATGAACTGCCCGGTCCCGGTGAGCTCCAGCGCCCACAGGCCGAATCCCTGCTGCTCGAAGCGTGCCTCGATGTGGTCGACGAACCCGTCGCTCTCCGCCCTGGTCATGGTGTCGGGAAAGAACTTCAGCGTGTCTGGATCGCCGTTCAATTCCGCGAACGGCTCGCGGTCCGAGTCCTGCCAGCGGCGCATCAGCAGCCGTTCGGTCTTGATGGTGTCGAATCGTGGCTGAGTCATGTCACCCTCCGGCCGCTCCGTACTCTCCGGCCGGTCAAGAATGGCCGCGCAGTTGAATTCCGTCAAATGGGTTAAAATACCCACGGCAACCCGCTAGGCTCGGAATCAGGCGTTCAGAACAACCGCAGCGCGCTGTCGTCGGTGCCGCGCATCACCTCGTAGTCCAGGGTCACGCAGCGGATGCCGCGGTCCTCGGCCAGCACCCTTGCCTGCGGCTTGATCTCCTGGGCGGCCAGCACGCCGCGGACCGGCGCCAGCAGCGGATCACGGTTCAGCAGCTCCAGGTACCTGGTCAGCTGCTCCACGCCGTCGATCTCGCCGCGGCGCTTGATCTCCACCGCCACGCTCGCCCCTGCGCCGTCCCTGCACATCAGGTCTACCGGCCCGATCGCGGTCGGGTACTCCCTGCGGACCAGCCGCCAGCCGTCACCGAGAACGCCGAGCTGCTCGGCGAGCAGCTGCTGCAGGTGCGACTCAACGCCGTCCTTCACCAGGCCTGGATCCTGGCCGAGCTGGAACTCCGAATCGCTGATGATCTCCTCGATCTCGATCGTCAGCGTCTCGCCTGACTTGCCGGTGACGACCCAGCGGCCAGCCTGCTCGGCCAGCCTGCACGGCGGCGACATCCAGTTCAGCGGCTTGTACGAACCGCCGTCGGAGTGCACGAGCACCGACGAGTCAGCCTTGACGATGATCAGCCTGGTGGCGAGCGGCAGGTGCGCGGAGAGCCGGCCCGCGTAGTCCACGCTGCACCTGGCGATGACGATACGCACGAGAGCCAACTGTAATGTGCGGCAAGCCGTGCTGGCCTGGGGACGAGCGGCCTTGACCCAGGCGGTCAGCGGGCGGTCAGCGGGCGGCCAGCTCGGGCCAGGCGCGGATCAGCGCGAGCACGGCGGCGTGCCGCTGCGCGGTCATGGCCGGCAGCCCGGTGCCGGCCTGATCCGCCAGCGCCAGCGGGGTGGCGAGCCTGCGCAGCGCCTCCCTGGCCAGCATGGCCGGCCAGAGCCCGGTCTCCGCCGCGGGCCACGGCCGCCGCGCGCCGGCCAGCCGCAGGCTCGACCAGATTGCCTCGCAGTCGAGCTCGGACCTGCCGTAGACCTGGTACCAGTAGACCGCAGTGGCGACCGCGAACAAGGCGGGCTGGTACATCGGCGTGAAGTCGATCACCGCCACTACCTCGGTGCCCTGCATGAGCACGTTGTCAGGGCCGATGTCGCTGTGCACGAGCTGCCTGGGCAGCGCGGCCATGGCCGGCGCCGCATCGCGCAGCGCCGCCACCGCCGAGCCGGTCTGGTCGGCGAAGCCGAATCGCTGCAGCAGGCCGGGCAGCACGAGCACCAGGTAGTCGGCCGAGGCGACCTGCGTCCAGATCGTGTCGGCGGCGCGCCAGGACGGCGGCAGCGGCAGCGCCGCCAGCGCCGCGTGGTAGTCGGCGAGATAACGCATCACCGCCACCGTCTGCTCGGCGGTCGGCTGCGGGCTGACCTGGCCCGGCAGAAACTCCTGCACGTAATGACCGGTCCTGCTGCGCAGCGACCCGGCCTTGCTGCGCAGCAGCTGCGCCTGGCGCAAGCCGGCCAGGCCGAGCGCGGCGGCGACCTGCTCGAGCAATTCGAGGTCGTCCGACGGATACGAGGGCTTGACCACGAACGTGCCGCGCGCGGTGTCAAGCCGGGCGATGCCTGCCCGGCCGCCGGCCAGCGGGCGCACGCTGACCGGGCGGCCGAGGCCGAACTCGGCAGCGATGCGGTTGAGGTCGGGCCTGGCGATCCGTGAGCTCCAGCTCTCTGGTGGTGCGGCAGGTCTCGTAGCCAAGCACACAACGCCGTGTCCTGTCGCCAGGAGCGGCAGCAGAACTGCTCATTCCTGGTCTGCGCAGGGCCGGCCTGCGTCAGCTCTGGTGCAGGTTGGGGAACAGGTGGCCGCAGCCGCCGAGCAGCAGGCCGATGGCGTCGGCCCGGGCCATCACCTCGTCTTGATGCAGCAGCGGGATGTCCTTGCCGTGCAGCCTGGCCAGGTCAGCCGCGGCGAAGACCGCGGCCTTGGCCAGCCCGCGCAGCTCACTGTCCGGCGGCGGCACCACCCCGGCGAACGGCGGCACCGGCCTGGCCACCACCTCCGGCCAGCTTTCCGGCGGCCGCGGCACGGTCAGTGACAGCACCTGGTCAAGCTCGGCGGCGCCGGCGTCCCTGCCGGTCAGCGGCGGCCCGAGCGACCAGTGGCTGCGCAGCGTGGCCAGCATCGAGGTGTGCCGGTACTCGGCGGTGACGACCGCGCCCTCTGGCACCCAGGCCGAGATCGCGATGGTCGGCACCCGCACCCCGAGCCGGTCGAAGGTAAAGCCGCACTGACCTGGCCCGGCGGCCGGGTCGGGCGGCGCCGCGGCGGGCGGCGGCACGTGATCGTAGGTGCCGCCGTGCTCGTCGAAGGTGACAAGCAGCAGCGTGTTGTAGGCGTTCGAGCCGCCAGGGATGGCCGAGGACCTGACCGCGTCGTACACCCTGGCAAGCAGCGCCTCGCCGCCAAGCAGCGAGGACGGCGGGTCAAGCTGCATGTCAGGGAACAGCGCGTCGAACGCCGGGTGCATGTCGTTGTGCCCGTACAGCAGGTTCGGCTCGATGAAGGAGTAGGCAGGCAGCTGGCCGGCCGCGGCGTCGGCGTAGAACTGCTCGGTGGAGAAGAAGTTGCTGCGGAACTTGTCGGCGAGCCGCCGCGCGTGGATCAGCCCGGTCAGCGAGATATGGCTGGGCGGGTCGCAGTACACCCGCCAGCCCAGCCCGCGGGCGTCGAGCAGCTCGAACAGCGTCTTGGCCGAGTTGCGCAGCGGGAACGAGTCGGCCGGCGTCAGGTTCAGCACCAGCCCCGACGAGCTCGCCGCGTGGAAGAACGACCGGTTGGTGAAGGTCTGCGACGGCACCTCGCAGAACCAGTGGTCGAACGCGGCGAAGCCCTTGGCCAGCGGCGCAAGCACCGGCAGCTGGGCCGGCCCGTAGCCGGTCATGATCTGCGCGTACTGATCGTAGCCTGGCTGGCTGCCAGTCTCCGCGGCGACCGCGCTGATGTAGTCGGCGACGAACCCGTCCATGCCTGGCCGCTGCAGCGGGTCGGCCGGCGCGTTGTACGGCGGCAGCATGTGCTGGGCCAGCTTGCCGCGGTTCTCCGGCGGGTTGATGATCCCGAATAGCTGGGTGTTGACGTGCGGGTACTCCTCGCCCGGGTCCGGACTCGGCGTGTTGAAGTTCGTGGCCAGGCCGTACGGCACGCTGGTACGCCCAGCCGGGTCAGCCGCCCACTCTGGCACCGGGTTGCTCAGGTCCTTGCCGAGCACGCCCTCGAACGAGGCGACCTCGCCGGGCTCGTACAGCCTGCCGAGCAGGTTGTCGAACGACCGGTTCTCGAACATGATCACCACGACGTGATCCATCGCGTTCGCCCGGTCGGGCTGCGGCATCATCGGCGGACCTCCCTAGCCGGGCTCGGCGATCTGCAGGACGGCCTCTGCGGGCAAGTTTGGCTGCACGTCTTTCATGACGGGAACGAGAACCGCGGCGCCAATGCCGAGCGCAAGGAACACGGCAGCCATCGCGAACGTCTTGGTGAAGCCGGCCAGCGCAGGCAACCCGTGCAGCATACTGCCGGCCACGAAGGTGGCGGCGATCTGGCCGCCGACTGCGCCGCCGAGCGTGCGCACCACGGTGTTCATCCCGCTGGCCACGCCGGTCTGGCTCGGCGGTACCGCCTGCACGATCAGGTTGCCGAGCGCGGCGAACGCGAGCCCGATGCCGACGCCGAGCAGCGTGGAGCTGATCAGCATGTCGTACGGCCTGGTGGCGATCGCCAGCCAGCCGCACGCCACGGCGCCCACCGCCGTGCCGGTGATCAGCGCGAACCGCGAGCTGAACCGGCGCTCGATCCGGCCGGCCACCGAGCCCAGCAGGCCCATGCCGAGCGCGCACGGCAGCAGGTACAGCCCGGCCAGCACCACCGAGGCGCCGTAGCCGAAGCCGGTGCTGGCCGGCAGCTGGGCGAACTGCGGCAGCAGCAGGAAGCAGGCGTACATGCCGCCGCCGAGCAGGAACGCCGCTAGGTTGGTGGCCCACACGCCGCGCACCGCCATCATGTGCATGTCCACCAGCGGGTGGCTGCTGCGCAGCTCGCTGACGATCCACAGCCCGCAGACGGCGAGCCCGAAGGCCAGCAGGCCGAGCGTGCGCGCGCCGGTCCAGCCCCAGCTCGCGGTCTGCGCGATCGCGATCAGCACGCTGCCCATGCCGACGCTGAGCAGCGCGGCTGCCAGCCAGTTGACCCGGCCGGGGGAGCGCACCTGCGACTCGGGGATGAGCAGCCAGGTGCAGACCGCGGCGGCCAGCATCGGCAGCAGCGGCATCCAGAACAGCCAGTGCCAGCTCAGGTGCTCGGCGATCAGGCCGCCGACGACCAGCCCGAGGCCGCCGCCCACGCCGAGGATCGACGACAACAGGCCGATGCTGCCAGGCACCCTGTCCCGCGGGAACTCGTCGCGCACGATACCGAACGCGAGCGGGAAGATGCCGCCGGCCACGCCCTGGATGACCCGGCCGGCCAGCACCACGGCGAGCGAGCCGCCGACCGCGGAGACCAGCGTGCCGGCCGACAGCGTGACCAGCGTCCAGACCAGTAGCCGTTGCTTGCCGTACATGTCGCCGAGCTTGCCGATGATCGCGGTGCCGACCGACGCCGACAGCAAGAACCCGGTCAGCAGCCAGGTCACCCCGGTCTCGGTGGTCTGCAGCGCGCGCTCGATCACCGGCAGCGCCGGGATCACCGCGGAACTCAGCGCCGCGTAGGCCAGCGCGGCAAGCGCGAGCACCGTCATGATCAACGTCGGGCTGGCGTGCCGGTGCGGCCGGGACAGAGCTGGCATGCGGCAACTGTAAGCCAGCCGCGCGGCTCGCTGGCTAGCGGCGGTGGCTAGCTCCTTGGCCGCACCGGCCCGGCGAACGCTGGCAGGCCGCGGCCGAGCTTGTTGACGGCCTGCACCTTGATCGTCCAGCTGACGTCTGCCTGCAGCGCCAGCGTGACCATGCTGACGCCAGCCGGCAGCCTGGTCGTCACCGGCTTGTGGCCCTTGGCGGTTGCCGTGATCACGTAACCGGTCACCGGGCTGCCGCCGTTGTCGGCCGGCGGTCGCCAGCTGATGGCAGCGTCCCGCACGCCTGCCCTGGCCGACGCATGCCTGGGAGCCGAGGGTGAGCTCTTCCGGTAGCTGAAGACGGCCTTCGGGTTGGCGGCGCTGGTCGGCGCCGGCGGCGAGGCGATGGTCCCGCCGATCGTGCTGATCGTGATGGACACCTTCGTTCCGGCCACTCCGGCCGGCGCGGCCACGAGGATCGGACCGCTCGCGGTCAGCTCAGGCTCCTGCAAGATGATCGCGGACAGCTTCCCGAAGTGGACAGCTGTCAGCTCCGAGTCAAGCGCACCGTGGATCTCGACCACGGTGCCGCCGTGCGCCGGGCCGCTGGCCGGACTGCTTGAGCTGACAACCGGCCTGCCGGGATAGGCCAGCGTGAAGGTGTCCTTGCTGGGATCGGGCGCAGTGCATCCGGTCACGGTGCACAGCAGCACGTCCGCCGGGAAGGTGAACCCCTGCGGAATGGCGACCGTGAGCGAGGTGCGGCTCTGCGCCGAGATCGTGGTCGAGGTTGACGAGAGGAAGTCCAGGTCACCCTGCAGCTGGAACACGACGCTGCTGACGTCTGACAGGCCATTGCCGGTGACGGTGAGGTTGCCAGGGTCTGCCTGGGCAGCGACGTGCTTGGAGAGCTTGGTCAGCGTCGGGATTCCCGCGTAGTCAAACGAGGAGACGTTGGACAGCTGGTCAGCGCTCTGCACCGAGATCGGGCTCGAGGTCGGTTCCGTGGTGATGTTGGCCGGCGGGATCTGGATGACCAGCTGCGTCGGCGTGACGCCCTCGATCGAGAAGTCCTGCGAGAAGCCCTGGCCCGCGGGGCCGACGTTGACCCACTCGAAGGTGAGCAGGTTGAAGCCGGTGCCGGTTATCACCTCTGACGACGTGCCGTTCTCGCTGGCGTACTGCGGGCTGACTGAGGTGATGGTGGGCGCCGAGGCGTAGTCGTATTCCTCGGGAGCCTGGATGATCTCGCAGTCGCAGCCGGCCGGCGCCGTATAGGTTCCTGACGGGCTGAACACGACCGGCCCGGTGTACGCCGGGAGTATCGGCGGACCTGAGCTCGTGCCGGCCGGCGTGGTCACGGTCACCGCGACCGCGCACATGCCCTGCGCTGCCGGGACGGCGCAGGTGCCGTCACTCGGCGGTACCGTGACCTGCAGCTCGTTGGCGCTGAGCACGGTGAAGGTGGTTGCCGCGACGTCACCGAAATGGACGGCGGTAGCCCCGGTCAGGCCAGCCCCGACGATGTCGACCGTGTTGCCGCCGCCGGGCGAGCCGGCCGGCGCGCTGACGTAGTCGACCACCGGCCCGCCCGACGAGTCAGCCGTGTATTCGTAGACGGCGGCCGCGTTCGGCGCGCTCGACTGGTTCGGGCTGCCCGCTGTCACCACCGTGACGTCGGCCCTGCCAGCGACACCGGCAGCCGTGCCTGGTGGCGGCGCGTAGGCGGGGATGTCGACGGTGATCGAGGTCGACGTCCAGCTCACCACCTGGGCGTCGGTGCGGCCGAAATACACCTGCCCCTGGGTGCCGCCGAAGTTGGCGCCGTCGATGCGCAGCGTGCCGCCGCCGGCGATGCCGGTGTTGCCGGTGAGCTGCGTCAGCCCGGACACCTGCGGCCGCGCGGGCACGCCCGTGCCGGCCGCGGCCGCGCAGAGCTGTGCCGCCAGGCCTGGATTGCCGTCGGCATCGGTCATCCGCGGCGTGCCGAGTCCGCTGGCCAGGTCGAAGCCGGCGGTGGCCGGCCAGTCGACAGCTCCGCCGACGCCGAGGCTGTCGTTGTTGCCGATCTTGATGTCGCTGAACGCATCCGCGTAGTTCGCCGCCGAGCTTGACGCGACCTGATACAGCAACGGCGTGGCGAACCCGGCGCCGAGCGGCAAGCCGCTGCAGCCGCTCGATGCGTTCGCTTCCGCGAGCATCGCGGCCCACATCGGCGCGGACGAGGACGTCCCGCCGATCGGGAACCACTCGCCGCCCTGGAAGATCGTGATACCGGTCTGCGGGTCGGCAAGCGCGCTCACGTCCGGCACCTCACGGCACGCCGTCCCGCCAGGCAGCGTGGTGCCGATGCCCTGCAGGTGGAAGTAGTCCGCGGTGCCGGAAGGGTCATTGCTGCACGCCTGCGTCGCCGTGGTCTGCGGCACCGCCACCGAGGACTGCCACGGCGGCATCGCCCAGGTCTCGGAAATCCCGCCGCCACCGCCGCCGCCCGAGTTGCCGTTGTTCCATACCGTCTGAGCTGGCGGCTCGGTGGCATCGGTGATGGTCGTCCCGCCAACCGAGGTGACATAGGGCTGGCTGCCAGGATCATCGACCGACAGGTCAGGCGCCACCGGCGTCGAGCCCTGGTTGGCGCAGTCGTCAGAGCCGTCGTCACCGGCCGCGGCGAAGATCGTCTGGCCCTGAGCAGCGGTCTGCTGGAAGATCTCGTTCTCCACCTGCTGGGTGCCCGGCGAGCCCTGCTGCAGCGTCGTCTCGCACAGCCCCCAGCTCGTCGACACCTGCCGGGCGTCGTCCGCCATCGCGATCTGGTTCCAGGTGTCGAGCGAGCCGAACTCGCCGTTCATGTTCGGTCCGGAGAAGACATGGATGTCCGCTCCAGGAGCGAAGGCGGACACGTTCTCTATGTCGAGTGCTGCCTCTCCCGACCCGGGGCCGGTGCCGGGCCCGCCATCCACGAGCGTGTCGGTGATCTGGCTGGTGTGGCTGGCGCCGAAGTAGCACTTGTCGAAGGTCGCGATGTCGGACAGCGCGAACGGCTCAAGCTCGAAGATGTCAACCGTCTGGCCGGCCGCGTGATCGCCGGCGCTGTACAGCGGCTCCAGGCCGTAGGAGGTCGCGATCTGCTGGTCGGTGAGCGCGCCGAACTGCTGCTGCGCCAGGGCGGCGCGGCACGCCACCGGGCCGCCGTTGGCTGTGTTCGGCACGGCGGCAGCCTTGGTACGGCCGTGCGCGCGCGCCTTGTCCGGCAGCTTCAGCCAGTCGCGCTCGTGCACGAGCTGATTCAGGCCGACGACGGCCTCGACATCCGCGGCGACGGCGGCCGGCAGCCGGACTGCCGAAGTCGTCGCCCGGCCGATCGCGCCGCTGGCCAGGCTCACCCGCTGCAGTGTGGTGTGGAACGCCGCATCGACCTGTGCCGCGGTGCCCTTGAATGTCACCAGCAGGCGGTTGGCGGACACGCCGGTCACGCTCAGGCCGTCACTGCGCAGCTGTCGCTCGACCGCCGCCACCGCGGACTTGCGCGGACCGAACCGGCGCGCGAACTGACCCTTGGCCAGGTAGTGGTGGTACTGCTTGGAGAGCGGGTTGGACGCGTTGTCGATGAACGCGGTGACTGCCTGCTCGTCCGGCAGCTTCATCGCGACAGCCGCGATCACCTGCGCACTGGGGGCCACCGGACCGATCGCGCGGGATCCTCGCGGCAGGACCGGCACCTTGCCCACCGGGACAAGGCCGGACGCAGCCTGCGGTGCGGTACCGGCCGATGCCGAACCGGTGCTCGCGGCCGCGGCCGGCGCGGTTGCCAGCGCGGCCGTCAGCCCGGCCGCGGCGATGAGCGCCAGGCGCCTGCGGTGCTTGCTTGAGCTGTGCGCTGATCTGGAAATGAGTGTGCCTGTCCGGCTGACTCGCATGGTTCCCGCGGCTGACATGTGACCCCTTCTGGGTGGCGCTGGCCCCTGCATGCGTAGCAATGATGTTGCTTGGCCCGACTTGGGTCAACAGCGCCACTCAGGTAGCTTTCGGCTCTGATGGCCAGGTTCCGTGCAGGCCGGCCGAGAGCTGGCACGGGCGGGCGAGGGCGGACGCGAACCCGGCGGTAATGTCGCGGCCATGGACATCGAGCGGGTAGCCGTGGTCGGGCTCGGCACCATGGGCGCCGGCATCGCCGAGGTGCTGGCCAGGGCCGGGCTGCAGGTCGTCGGCATCGAGGTGGACGAGGCGGCGCTCGGCCACGGCGTCGCGATCCTGGACGGCTCGCTGGCCAGGGCGGTCAGCCGCGGCAGGCTGACCGAGGCCGAGCAGGCGGCGATCCGCGGCCGGATCACGCCGGTGACCGGTTTCCGCGAGGCCGCCACCGCCGATCTGGCCATCGAGGTGGTGCCGGAGCGGCTGGAGGTCAAGCACCAGATCTTCGCCGAGCTTGACCGGGTCTGCAGCCCGTCGGCCATCCTGGCCACCAACACCTCCTCGCTCTCGGTGACCGCGATCGCGGCCGGCACCAGGCACCCGGAGCGGGTCGTCGGCATGCACTTCTTCAACCCGGCGACCGTGATGCGGCTGGTCGAGGTGGTCAGCACCGTGCTGACCGCGCCCGCCGCCGTCGGCGCGGTGACCGGCCTGGCCAGGCAGCTCGGCAAGACGCCGGTCCAGGTCGCCGACCGGGCCGGGTTCGTGGCGAACGCGCTGCTGCTGCCCTACCTGAACCATGCGGTCAGGCTGCTTGAGACCCAGTACGCCAGCCGGGAGGACATCGACGCGGCCGCCACCGCGGGCGCTGGCCTTCCGATGGGCCCGCTTGCGCTGCTCGACCTGATCGGGCTCGACACCTGCGTGTCGATCCTGCAGGTGCTTGACGCGGAGTTCGGCGGCACTCGCTACCGGCCGGCCCCGCTGCTGCGGCGGCTGACCGACGCCGGCCGCACCGGCCGCAAGAGCGGCCAGGGCTTCTACCACTACACCGGCAACCATGGGGAACCTGGCACTGCCGAGGGCGGCACCGGCGAGGACGGCGCACCAGCTGTACCAGGTCTCGTTACCGTGATAGGAAGTTCCGACTTTGACCACATCGCAACGGAGCTGGCCGCGGCGGGTATCAACATCACCAGGAACCCGGCCCACGACACCGAGCTGATCCTGGTCGAGGCGACGCCGGCCGGGCCGGTGCTGCCGGCCGCGCTTGCCGCCGGGCGGCCGGACCAGGTGGTCGGCCTGCACACCAATCCAGGACCTGCCGACGCCGCGCCCGCCGAGCTGATCAGCACCGAGCTCACCGGTGCCGCCGCGCGGTTGGCCGCCGAGGCGCTCGCGGCCAAGCTGGGCCTCCGGGTGCTGCACGCGCCGGACCGGCCCGGCTTCCTGGTCGCCGCGCTGCTGTACCCGCACCTGGCCGACGCGGTGCGGATGGTGCAGGACGGGTACGCGCCGGCCGCCGACGTGGACACCGCGATGACGCTCGGCTGCGGGTACCCGCGCGGGCCGTTCGCGCTGCTCGACGCCATCGGGCCCGCGGTCGTCGCCGAGGTGCTCGAGACCATGCACGACGGTTACGGCGACCCGG
>JASHQL010000268.1 GCA_030039155.1 Streptosporangiaceae bacterium
ACGACGAGCGCGAGCAGACGCTGAACCAGCTTCTTGTCGAGCTTGACGGCTTCGACACCAAGGGCGGCGTGATCGTGATCGCCGCGACCAACCGGCCGGACATCCTGGACCCGGCGCTGCTGCGGCCGGGTCGGTTCGACCGGCAGATCGTGGTCGCGCAGCCCGACCTGGCCGGCCGCAAGGGCATCCTGCGGGTGCACGCGCGCGGCAAGCCGTTCGGCCCCGACGTGGATCTCGACGCGATCGCCAAGCGGACCCCAGGCTTCACCGGCGCCGACCTGGCCAACGTGATCAACGAGGGCGCGCTGCTGACCGCCAGGAACAACCAGACCCAGATCACGATGGCCTCGCTTGAGGAGGCAATCGACCGGGTCACCGCAGGCCCGAAGCGCAAGAGCGTGCTGCTGTCGGAGCGGGAGCGCAAGACCATCGCCTACCACGAGGGCGGGCACGCGCTAGTGGGGCATGCGCTGCCGAACGCCGCACCGGTGCACAAGATCACGATCATCCCGCGCGGCCGCGCGCTCGGCTACACCGCATCCGCGCCGTCCGAGGACAAGTTCCTGGTCAGCCGCGCGGAGATGATGGACCAGCTGGCCATGCTGCTCGGTGGCCGTACCTCGGAGGAGCTGGTGTTCCACGAGCCGACCACCGGTGCCGCCGACGACATCGAGAAGGCCACCAGGATCGCCCGCGGCATGGTCACCGAGTACGGCATGAGCGAGCGCCTCGGCGCGCGCAAGTTCGGCAGCGGCGACGGCGAGCCGTTCCTCGGCCGGGAGATGTCGCACAGCAGGGACTACTCAGAAGAGATCGCCTCGGCCATCGACGAGGAAGTCCGCCGGCTGATCGAGTCCGCGCACGACGAGGCGTGGGAGATCCTGGTGCAGTACCGGGACGTGCTCGACAACCTGGTGCTGCAGCTGCTCGAGCACGAGACGCTGTCCCGCGAGCAGGTGCTGGAGATCTTCGCGCCGATCCACAAGCGGCCGATACGCGGCTCCTACACCGGCTACGGCAAGCGGCTGCCGTCGGAGAAGCCGCCGGTGCTGACGCCGAAGGAGCTGGCGCTCACCGCCGCGTCTGACGGCAAGGAGCTGCCGCCGCTGGCCGGGAACGGCCAGGGCGCGAACGTGGTCGGCGGCCAGCCCGCCCCGGCCGCGCATCCGCGCAGCGGCGGCAATCCGCTTGGCGGCGGCAATCCGCTTGGCGGCGGCAATCCGCTCGGCGGTGGCAGCCCGCTCGGCGGCGGCAATCCGCTTGGCGGTGGCAGCCCGCTTGGCGGTGGCAGCCCGCTCGGCTCGCCGCTGCCCGGCATCGGCCCGATGCATGACCCGTTCGGCCCGAACGCACAGCAGGACCAGCAGGACGGGAACGACGGCGGGACGCAGGGCGAGGCCCGCTAATGGGCCAGGCGGTCGACCGCCAGCGGATTGAGCTGGCGGTGCGGGAGCTGCTGCTTGGCATCGGCGAAGACCCGGACCGGGACGGGCTCCGCGATACGCCGGCCAGGGTCGCGCGTGCCTACGCCGAGCAGTTCTCCGGCCTCGGGCAGCGGCCAGAGGACGTGCTCAGCACGGTGTTCGACGCCGACCATGACGAGATGGTGCTGGTGCGCGACATCGAGCTGTACTCCACCTGCGAGCATCACCTCACCCCGTTCTTCGGCACCGCGCACGTCGGCTACATCCCGAATGAGAAGGGACAGATCACCGGGCTGTCCAAGCTGGCCAGGCTGGTGGACGTGTACGCGCGCCGACCGCAGGTGCAAGAGCGGATGACAGCTCAGATCGCCGATGCGCTTGATGCCCAACTTGAGCCGCGCGGCGTTATCGTGGTGATCGAGGCTGAGCATTTGTGCATGTCGATGCGCGGTGTGCGCAAGCCTGGCGCTAAAACGGTGACGTCTGCGGTACGCGGGTGCTTCCGGGACTCGGATAGCACCAGGGCGGAGGCCATGAGCTTGCTGATGGGCCACCGCTGAAAGCTGGGCTTGATTGCGGGGTTTGCCCGCAGCCTGAGTCGGCCATGACTACGCTGATGCCCCGTGAGCCGGGGCTCGACCTCCTTGTCCGAGATGACGCATACCAACGGGCCAGAACCGGCAGAGCCCAGATCCGGCGAAGACAAGCGTGCCGCGAAGCTGCCGCTGCGGGCGGCTGACCGGCGCCAGCAGCATCGCTGGGTGCCTGCCGTTGCTGGCCTGCTGGCGTTCCTGCTCGGCCTGGCCGACATCATCGAGGTCTTCCTGCCTGGCCTGGCGGCGAAGTACCAGCTGCACAGGATCGCGGCCACCGGCACGCTGTCGAACCTGACCAGGGTCAGCGACGCCATCATCGGCCTGCTGCTGCTGATGCTGTCGCAGGGGCTGCGCAGGCGGAAGCGGCGCGCCTGGGAAGGCGTGATGCTGCTGCTGGCCGCGAGCTTCCTCATCCACCTGATCGCGGCGCTGCACCGGCACTCGTTCGACCTGCACACGCCCGGCTTCGTGGCGGCCGGCCTGCTCATCGTGCTCGCCTTCGGCCGGCACGAGTTCTACGCGATCAGCGACCCGCGGAGCCGCTGGCGCGCGCTGTTCACGCTCTGCGCGCTGATCGTGGCCGACATCGTCATCGGCCTTGTGTACCTGTTCGTCGCCAGGGGACTGCGGACCAGCTACTCGCTGGCCCAGATGATCCATTCGGTCGTGGTCAGCCTGGCCGGGTTCTCCGGTCCGGTGCGGTTCATGTCAGAAACGCGGAATGACCTGTTCAGCTTCGTCTGCGGCGGGCTGGGCATTTTCACCCTGGCGTTCGCCGCTTACCTGTTCCTGCGGCCGAACAAGCCAGCCAGCAGGCTCACCGGCAGCGACGCTGGCCGGATCCGCTGCCTGCTCGACAAGCACGGCGAGCAGGACTCGCTCGGCTACTTCGCGCTGCGCAACGACAAGAGCGTCATCTGGTCACCCACCGGCAAGTCCTGCGTCGGCTACCGGGTGCTGCAGGGCGTGATGCTGGCCAGCGGTGATCCGATCGGCGACCCGGAGGCATGGCCAGGAGCCATCCACGCGTTCCTTGACGAAGCCGCCAGGTACGCCTGGGTGCCAGCGGTGGTCGGCTGCGGCGAGCTTGGTGCCGAGGTCTGGTGCAGGGAAGGGGGCCTCACCGCGCTTGAGCTCGGCGACGAGGCTGTCGTCGAGGTGGCGAACTTCACGCTGCAGGGCGGCGCCATGAAGAACGTGCGCCAGATGGTCAACCGGGTGCAGAAGAAGGGCTACGTCGCCGAGATGCGCAGGACCGCCGACGTGCCGGCCGAGGAGATCGCCGACCTGGTCAGGCAGGCCGATACCTGGCGCGGCAGCCCGACAGAGCGCGGCTTCTCCATGGCACTCGGCCGGATAGGCGGTCCTGGTGATGAGCTGTGCGTGATCGCCACCGCCAAGCTCGACGGCAAGCTGCATGCGCTGTTGCATTTCGTGCCGTGGGGAGAGGACGGGCTGTCGCTCGACCTGATGCGCAGGGACCGGTCGGCAGCGCCTGGCCTGAACGATTTCATGATCGTCGAGGCGATCAAGAACGCGGGCGCGCTGAACGTGAAGCGGTTCTCGCTCAACTTCGCCGTCTTCCGTGCGGCGCTCGAAAGAGGGGAACGAATAGGCGCGGGGCCGGTGTTGCGCGCCTGGCGCCGCGTCCTGCTGTTCCTGTCCCGCTGGTTCCAGATCGAGTCGCTGTATAAGTTCAACGCCAAGTTCTCGCCGGAATGGGTGCCGCGGTTCATGGTCTTCCCAGGGCCGAGTGACGCGCTGCGGATCGGCATCGCCTCGCTCGAGGCGGAGGCTCTCCTAGTCTGGCCTACCGTGGAGTTGCGGCGGCTCGTGCGGAAGGTCGTATTCGGGTTGCGGCGTCCGGTTCCTGCTGCCGAGGCCCAGCGGCCGGTTGGCTCAGACAGCACCGTAGATTGACTCTATGACGGGGCAAGACGCTGGTACTGGCATGCCCGGGGCCGCCGAAGAGCGATGCCTGCTGATGGGCGTGGTCAACGTCACCCCGGACTCGTTCTCTGACGGCGGCAGCTGGTTCGAGCCTGCCGCGGCGATCGCGCACGGCACCGAACTGGCTGAGCAGGGCGCCGACATCATCGATGTCGGCGGCGAGTCCACCAGGCCAGGCGCTGACCGGGTGCCGGCCGACGAGGAGCTGCGGCGGGTGCTGCCGGTCGTCAGCGCACTGGCCGGCCAGGGTGCGCGGGTCAGCGTGGACACCATGCGGGCCCAGGTGGCGTCCGCCGTGATCGAGGCCGGCGCGAGCATCATCAACGACGTGAGCGGCGGCCTGGCCGACCCGGAGATGTTCGGGCTGATCGCCGGCAGCGACGTGACCTACGTGGTCATGCACTGGCGCGGGCACAGCGCCGACATGTACGGCAAGGCGCAGTACGCCGACGTGGTGGGCGAGGTCAAGGCCGAGCTGGCCGGCCGGGTGGCCGCGGCCGCCGAGGCCGGCATCGACCCGGCCAGGATCGTCATCGATCCGGGCCTCGGCTTCGCGAAACGGCCGGTACACAACTGGGCGCTGCTGGCCAGGCTCGGTGAGGTCCGCTGCCTGCCGGTGCCCGGTGCGCCGTTCCGGTTGCTCGTCGGCCCTTCGCGGAAGAGCTTCCTCGGCAGCCTGCTGGCCGGCCAGGACGGCCAGCCCAGGTCGTTTGCTGGCCGCGACGACGCCACCGTGGCGCTGACCACCATCGCCGCGATGGCCGGTGCCTGGTGCGTTCGGGTGCACGCGGTGCCGAACAACGCTGACGCGGTGAGGGTGGTGGCCAGGCTCAGGCAGGAAGGCGCCCGGCTGACCGTGGACCAGCTGCTCGGCAGTGGCCGGACCAGTGACTGATGACCAGGCTAGATCTGGACAAGATCACGCTGACCGGGCTGCGAGTCCGCGGCCGGCACGGCGTGCTGGCGCACGAGCGGGCGGACGGCCAGGAATTCGTGGTCGACGCGGTGCTCTGGCTCGACACCAGGGCAGCCGCGGCGGCCGATGAGCTGTCGCTGACCGCCGACTACGGCGCGCTGGCGGACCAACTCGCCGCGATCGTGGCGGGCGAGCCGGTGGCGCTGATCGAGACGCTCGCGCAGCGGCTCGCCGCGCAGTGCCTGGCCGCGCCGGCCGTGCGTGCCGCCGAGATCACCGTGCACAAGCCGGCCGCGCCGGTCGCGCAGCGGGTCGCCGACATCAGCGTGACGATCCGGCGCAGCCGCGAGGAAGTCCAGGTGGTGCTCGCGCTCGGCAGCAACATCGGCGACCGGCTCGGCAACCTGCAGCGTGCCGTCGACCTGCTCTGCGGAGCCGACGTCGTCTGCACGGCGGTGTCGCCGGTGTACGAGACCGTCCCGGTCGGCGGTGTCGCGCAGGACGACTACCTGAACGCGGTGCTGCTGGCCACCACCGACCTGACCGCCGCCGAACTGCTCGCCCGCTGCCAGGCCGCCGAGGACGAGCTCGGCCGGGTCAGGGAGGTGCGCTGGGGCGCGAGGACGCTGGACGTCGACATCATCGCGTATGGCGCAGCGCGCAGCGGTGACCCGGCGCTGACCCTGCCGCATCCGCGGGCGCACGAGCGCGCCTTCGTGCTCGCGCCCTGGGCTGACACAGATCCGGCAGCAGTCCTGCCCGGTCAGGGCGCCGTCGCCGGCCTGCTGGCAGCGGTCGGCACCGCGGGCGTGACCAGGCTGGCCGAACCTGGCCTGACCATCAGGGCGGCGGCGCGATGACGCCGACCAGGCCGGTCACGCTGGTCGTGCTCGCCGTGCTCAGCGCCGTGGTGGCCTGGCTGGTGATCAGGGTGACGTTCGCCACCTGGCCGCTGCTGCCCTATTCCGCAATCCCGGCGCTGCTGTTCCTGGCGGTCGGCGAGGCGCTGGTGGGGCGCAACCTGAAGGCGCGGCTGGCCGGCCGCCGGACCGGCAAGCCACTCGAGCCGATCGCCGTCGCCAGGGTGGCGGCGCTGGCCAAGGCCAGCTCGCATGCGGCCGCGGTGTTCGGCGGGATCTCGGCCGGATTCTTCGTCTACGTATCCGGCATGCTGGATAAATCCGTCCCGCGGCACGACGCCCTTGCCTCCGGCTTCACGGTGCTCTCCGCGGTCGTCCTGGTGCTTGCCGCGCTGTACCTGGAGAGCTGCTGCCGCGCGCCAGACAAGGGCCAGGACGAGGACCGGGACGAGCCGCCGTACCTGACATGGCATTGACCGGGCCGGCCTCCGGCCACACCGGCGGCAGCGGGAAGATGCGGGTGCTGGTTCTCGTTCCCGTCATGAATGGAGTGGCACATGGGCGCTGACCTGCCAGACCAGGCAGCGCACCCGGCTGCGCTGGCGGTCGGGGTGGTGGGCGCCGGCCGGGTCGGCACCGCGCTGGCGGTCGCGCTGAGCCGGGCTGGCCACCGGGTGGTGGCGGTCTCCGCGGTGTCCGCAGTCTCGCTGCAGCGGGTCGAGCGCGACCTGCCGGGCACTCCGGTACTGCCGCCGGAGCAGGTGCTGGCCAACTCGGACCTGGTGCTGCTGACCGTGCCAGACGACGCCCTGGCCGGCCTGGTGGCCGGGCTGGCCGGCATCGGCGCGCCGCTGGCCGGCCGGCTGGTCGCGCACGCGAGTGGCCGGCACGGGCTGGCTGTGCTCGAGCCCGCCGTGCGGGCGGGCGCGCTGCCGATGGCGCTGCATCCGGTGATGACGTTCACCGGGCGGCCGGACGACGCGAGCAGGCTGGCCGGGATCTGCTTCGGCGTCACCGCGCCCGAGCAGCTGCGGCCGGCCGCCGAGGTGCTGGTGATGGAGATGGGCGGCGAGCCGGTGTTCATCGCCGAGGAGATGCGCGGGCTGTATCACGCCGCGCTGGCCGGCGCCGCCAACCACCTGGTGACGCTGGTCAACCAGGGCGCCGACCTGCTGGCCGAGGCTGGCGTGGCCAACCCGGCAAGGATGCTCGGCCCGCTGCTGTCCGCCACCCTGGACAACGCGCTGCGGCTCGGCGACGGCGCGCTGACCGGGCCGGTGGCGCGCGGCGACGCGGATACCGTCGCCAGCCATCTGGCGGCGCTCAGCGCGGTCGCGCCGCAGGCGCTGCCCGCCTACCTGGCGCTGGCCAGGCTGACCGCGGACCGGGCGCTCGCGGCCGGCACGCTTGCCGCGGCCGACGCGCAGCGGCTGCTCGACGTGCTGTCCGGGGTCACCAGATGACGCCGATCCTGGCCAGGACCAGGCTCGGGCTGGCTGCCGCCCGTGCCGCGATGCCGTCACCGGTGGTGCTGGTGCCGACGATGGGCGCGCTGCACGACGGGCACCGGTCACCGCTGGCGCTGGCCAGGGAGCTGGCCGGCGAACACGGCAGCGTGCTGGTCACGATCTTCGTGAACCCGCTGCAGTTCGGCCCGGCCGAGGACTTCGACCGTTACCCACGGCCGCTGGAGGCCGACCTTGAGGTCTGCCGGCAGCAGGGGGTGAGCGTGGTGTTCGCTCCTGACCCGGTACAGATGTATCCGGCGTTCCCGGCGATGCCCCAGGTCACCGTCTCGCCCGGCCCGCTCGGCCGGCTGTACGAGGGCGCGTCGAGGCCCGGCTTCTTCGACGGCGTGCTGACCGTGGTGCTGAAGCTGTGCCAGCTCACCGCGCCCGACATCGCGGTGTTCGGCGGTAAGGACGCCCAGCAGCTCGTGCTGATCAGGCAGATGGTCGCCGACCTGGACCTGGGCGTGCAGATCGCGGCCGCGCCGCTGCACCGCGACGCCGACGGCCTTGCCGCATCAAGCAGGAACAGCTACCTGTCGGCGGACGAGCGGGCCAGCGCGCTGGCGCTGTCCGGTGCGCTTGCCGCGGCCCGCGGTGCCGCCGCCGACGGCGCCGACGCTGGCGGCGTGCTGGCAGCCGCCCGTGCCGTGCTGGACAAGGCGGCAAGCGGCAGCCCGCCGCTGCGGCTCGACTACCTGGTGCTGGCCGACACTGACACGCTCGCCGAGGTCGGCGCCGGCCACCGCGGCGACGCGCTGCTGCTGGTCGCCGCCTGGTCGGGCAGCACCAGGCTGATCGACAACGCGCCGCTGACCATCAGGGCCGCTGACCTGGAGGTAATCCGGTGATCCCGCACAGGCTGCTCGCGTCGGCGCCGGGCTGGCAGCGGCACGCTGACGTGGTGGTGGTCGGCTCCGGGGTGGCCGGGCTCACCACGGTGCTCGCGATCAGGCGGGCGATGCCGGACGCCAGCATCCTGCTGGCCACCAAGTCGGTGCTTGACGACGGCTCCACCAGGTGGGCGCAGGGCGGCATTGCCGCGGCGCTCGGACCCGGTGACTCGCCGGAGCAGCACCTGCGCGACACGCTGACGGCCGGCGCCGGGCTGTGCGATGAGCAGGCGGTGCGTGCGCTGGTCACCGAGGGCCCGGCCGCGGTCCGGCGGCTGATCGGGCTCGGCGCCGAGTTCGACCGCGGC